>DASWIU010000292.1:0-3293 GCA_036397515.1 Desulfurivibrionaceae bacterium
CGAAGTCCTGTGGAACGATTTTCTTACCCATAATCCCGCCAACCCCAAATGGGCCAACCGCGACCGTTTTGTCCTCAGTAACGGCCACGGCTCCATGCTGCTCTATTCCCTGCTCCACCTCACCGGCTACGACCTGCCCATGACGGAGATCAAGAACTTCCGCCAGCTGCACAGCAAAACCCCGGGCCACCCGGAATACGGCTACGCCCCCGGCATCGAAACCACCACCGGCCCCCTGGGCCAGGGGATCGCCAACGCGGTGGGCATGGCCATTGCCGAAAGAACCCTGGCCGGCCAGTTCAACCGGCCCGGCCACGCGGTTATTGACCATCACACCTATGTGTTCCTGGGCGACGGCTGCATGATGGAGGGCATCTCCCACGAAGTCTGCTCCCTGGCCGGCACCCTGGGCCTGGGCAAGCTCACCGCCCTCTACGATGACAACGGCATCTCCATCGACGGCGAGGTGCAGGGCTGGTTCACCGACAACACCCCCATGCGCTTTCGCGCCTACGGCTGGCATGTCATCGAGGGTGTGGACGGCCATGACGGCGAGGCGATAAAAAAGGCCATTGCCGAGGCAAAGGCTGTTACGGACAAGCCCTCGCTCATCTGCTGCAAGACCGTGATCGGCTGGGGCTCCCCCAACAAGCAGGGCAAGGAGGACTGCCACGGCGCGCCCCTGGGCGACGCCGAGATCGCCCTGGTCCGCGAGACCATCGGCTGGCCCCATCCCGCCTTTGAGATCCCGGCCGAGATCTATGCCGGCTGGAACGCCAAGGACAAGGGCGCTGCCCGCGAGGCCGAATGGAACACCCGGTTTGGTGCTTACAAGGCAGCGCACCCGGAACTGGGTGCCGAGCTTGAGCGCCGGCTTTCCGGCACCCTCCCGGCGGACTGGCAGGCAAAGGCCGGGGCCTACGTCGAAAGCATCAACGCCAAGGCGGAGAAGGTCGCCACCCGCAAGGCCTCCCAGAACTGCCTGAACGGCTATGGCCCGCTGCTGCCGGAACTTCTCGGCGGCTCGGCCGACCTGGCTTGCAGCAATCTGACCCTCTGGTCCGGCAGCAAGGGCATCAACACGGATCCGGGCGGCAACTACATCTATTACGGGGTCCGCGAGTTCGGCATGTGCGCCATTGCCAACGGCCTTGCCCTGCACTCCGGCTTCATCCCCTACACCGCCACCTTTCTGATCTTTTCCGAATACGCCCGCAACGCCCTGCGCATGGCGGCGCTCATGAAACAGCGCTCGGTGTACGTCTTTACCCACGACTCCATAGGGCTGGGCGAGGACGGCCCCACCCACCAGCCGGTGGAGCAGGCCGCCACCCTGCGGCTGATCCCGAACATGGGGGTCTGGCGCCCCTGCGATGCAGTGGAAACGGCAATGGCCTGGAAGATCGCCATCGAGCGGAGCACCGGCCCCACCTGCCTGCTCCTTTCCCGGCAGAACCTGCCCCACCAGCCCCGCACCCCCGAACAGCTGGCCGACATCGCCAAGGGCGGCTACGTCCTGCTCGATTGCGGCTGCGCCAGGCCGGACGCCATCCTCATCGCCACCGGCTCCGAGGTCGAGCTTGCCGTAGCGGCAGCCAAGGAGCTTACTGCCAAGGGCAAGAAAATCCGGGTGGTTTCCATGCCCAGCACCGATTGCTTCGAGAGCCAGAGCAAAGAGTACCAGCAATCCGTGCTCCCGGACGCAGTCCAGGCCAGGGTCGCCATCGAGGCCGGGGTCACCACCGGCTGGTACCGTTATGTCGGCACCCAGGGCAGGGTCATCGGCCTCGACCGCTTCGGCGAATCCGCCCCGGCGGAGCAGCTGTTCCCCTACTTCGGCTTTACCACCGAGAATGTGGTGAATGCCGTCGAGGAAATTTTATAAGCCTATTCAGTAGAGGAGCAAGATTATAGAGACAGTGCTTCGACAGGCTCAGCACGAACGGAATATCAATACGTTACGATAATTCCGCTCACCCTGAGCCCTTCGTCAAGCTCAGGAGAGCCCTGTCGAAGGGCTTTGTACAAGTCCATTAATCTTGCTCCTTTCACCTTGAGCCTTTTTCCCATGTTTGCCATCGGCACCCTCCGCCTCGACAACCCCTTCATCCTCGCGCCGCTGGCCGGATACAGCGATCTCGCTTTCCGTCTGCAATGCCGGGAATTCGGCGCAGGCTTATGCTTTTCGGAGATGATCAGCTGCCACGGCCTCCATTACCGGCAGCAGAACACCCTGGACTTGCTTAGAACCGTGGCTGCCGAACGCCCGGTGGCCATGCAGCTCTTCGGCAGCGAGCCGGAGATCATGGGCGAGGCCGCGGCCATTCTTTCGGATTACCCCATTGATTGCATCGATATCAACATGGGCTGTCCGGCCAAAAAGGTCATCAAAAAGGGGGCGGGCTGTTACCTCATGAAACTCCCCGCCCTGGCTGCGAAGATCATTCGGGCTGTAGTGCAAGATTCTTCTCTGCCGGTGACGGTCAAGTTCCGCTCCGGCTGGGACCACAAGGCCATCATTGCCTGCGACTTCGCCAAAATGGCCGAGGACAACGGGGCCGCCGCAATCACGGTCCACGCCCGGACCTGGAGTGACGGCTTTTCCGGCGCGGCGGACTGGCGAATCATCGGCCAGGTGAAACAGGCGGTTTCCATCCCGGTGATCGGCAACGGCGATGTCCAATCCCATGCCGACGGATTACGGATGCTGACGGAAACCGGCTGCGACGGGGTGATGATCGGCCGGGGTGCCCTGGGCGCCCCCTGGATCTTCTCCGCCCATGCCCCGGAAAACCCATCCCTTTCCTTCAGACTCGCGGCCCTGAACCGCCACCTGGCCCTCATCGCAGAGCATCAGCCCGACACCCCGCCTTCCCAGATCAAAAACCACGCGGGCCGGTATTTCAAGGGGGTGGTGGGCGGGGCGGAAATCAGGCGCCGGATATTCAACCAGACCTCCTATGCCGGTTTACGAGAACTCATCAGCTCTTTTGCCAATCCCTCCCCCACCACATAACATTCCGCGTTTCTTGCCCCAGCCTTACATTGACGTGAACAGGTCGTTTAGGTACACTGACGGCATCCTGCTTCGCCAATATATTCATGTCATGCGGAGCAATAAGGAACTGGAACAGTTTTGTCGTGACATGAATACCGGGACAATGGTCCCCCGAAAAAATCAAGCGCAGGATTAGCCTTGTTCTTACGACTAACTATTCAAATACTCATTTTCTCGGCCATACTTGTATCCCCTGCTCTGGGTCTACTGCCTGTCGATGACGGATGCTCTACTT
>DASWIU010000293.1:0-4034 GCA_036397515.1 Desulfurivibrionaceae bacterium
CTCGTTGCTGGCCCCTGAGCTTGCCTTGCATCCCCAGGCCCAGGATATCCCCAAGGATTTTTATGGGTTGCTGGGGATTTCGGAGAACACGCGGGAGTCCGGCTTGATCCAGTTTATTACGGTCGCGCCGGGGAAAAACTACGATGGCCGCGCCTTTCTGGCCCGTTACGGCAAAGAGAGCAAGATTTTTGATTCCGCCTTTTTTACCAAGCGGTTGGCCGACCTCCTCTTTTCCACCTTTACCTCCATGTTGGTGATCATCGCCCTCAGTGTGGCCGCCCTCCTCTTTCTGGTCTCCCTCAGCCTGCCCTTGACGGCGCTGACCCTGCTGCCGTCGGGTTTTGCCTATATCTGCACCCTGGGAACCATGAACCTTCTCGGCCGGCCCCTGGATATCCCCGCCCTCATGCTGTTATCCATCGCCATCCTCGGCATGGGGATCGATTATGCCATTTTCTGCGTCCGGGCCCACCAGCGCTACCGGGATATCGCCCATCCCTCCTATGCCAGGGTGCGCAGCAGTATCTTTCTCTCCGCCGCCTCCACCATGATCGGCTTCGGGGTGCTCTGTTTTGCCGAACACCGCCTGTTGCAAAGCATCGGCATCGCCTCTCTGCTCGGCATCGGTTACTCCCTGCTCGGCAGTTTTTTCCTGCTGCCCCCGCTGCTGGCTCGCTATTTTTCCGGGAAATCCGGGGCAGAGCCCTGCCAGAGCAAGGATCTTGCCCAATGCATCCGCCGCCGGTTCCGCACGGTGGAGGCCTATCCCCGGATATTCGCCCGCTGCAAGCTGCGCCTTGATCCCCTGTTTGATGATCTGCCGAGGATGCTGGCCGCCAGAAAGGAGATCAAGACCATTGTCGATATCGGCTGCGGGTACGGAATTCCTGCCTGCTGGTGCCTGGAGCGCTTTCAGAATGCCCGGATTGCCGCAATCGAGCCTGATCCGGAACGGGTGCGGATCGCCGCCATTGCCCTGGGAGAGCGGGGCACGGTTACGCAAGGGTGGGCGCCGGAGATGCCGCCCTTGTCGGCTACGCCGGTTGATGTGGTTTTACTGCTGGACATGCTCCACTACGTGGACGATACGACCGCCAGGGAGGTTTTCCGCCGGAGCTTTCAGATCCTTGGCGAGGGAGGACTCTTGGTTGCACGCTGCACGATCCGCCCAGCCGGCAAGCCATCGTGGTCCTGGCGGCTGGAGAAAGCGCGCATCCGGCTCTCGGGCCACGAGGCCTGGTACCACTCCCCGGAAAAACTGGCCGGGCTCCTTGCCGAGGCCGGTTTCACGGTGCTCGTGCGGGAGGTCACCGCCAATCCGGAACTGGCGTGGCTGGTCGGCCAGGCAAAAAAAGAGGCAGCCCATGCCGCGCCGCCCCTCTAAGCCGTCTGCGGCGGAAATAAGCGGCGCTATTGCCCTGCTGCTTGCCCTCCTGCTCTCCCTGCTCAGCCCGCCCCTGGCCCTCCTGCCCCTGTCGCTTTTTCTGCTCTCCTGTCTTGTCGCCCCCTTTGTTGCCGGATACGGCTTTTTCCTGCCGGTGATCAGCCGGGGCAGTGCGGAAGGCAAGCAGGTTGCCCTGACCTTTGATGACGGCCCCTGGCCAACATCCACTCCCATCCTGCTCGATCTGCTTGCCCGCCATAACCTGCAGGCCACCTTTTTTGTGGTGGGCCGGCAGGCAGAAAAACATCCGGAGCTGATCGCGGCAATCCTGGCCCAGGGCCACACCATCGGCAATCATTCCCTGCGGCATGATTCCCTGCTCATGCTGCGAAGACCCAAGACCCTGCAGAAAGATATTCATACTACCCAGGAAATCCTGCAAAAATCAGGGGTAACCCCTTTGGTCTTCCGCCCCCCGGCAGGGATCACCAACCCCCGGCTGAAACAGGTATTGGCCTTAGAAAATCTCCTTGCCGTCAACTACAGCTGCCGGGCCATGGATGGCGGCAACCGCAATATCGACAATCTGGCCGGAAAAATCCTTGCGCGGCTGCGGCCAGGGGACATCATCATGCTCCACGACCTCCCGCCGCAGGGGAAGGCCTTGAGCTCCACCTGGCAAAAAGAATTGGACCGCCTTTTTGCTGCCTTACAAGACAACGGTCAGGTCGTTTCCCTGGAAAAAATCATCCACCACCCCGTGATGCGAAGCGAATCAGACGACCCGCATTGCAGTCACAATCCCATTGGCACGCAACCGAGCACCGGGACTACCAACGAAAAAAGGGCTTAGACATTGCGGTCTAAACCCTTGATTTCTCACTTGGTGACTTCTACGGGACTAGAACCCGGGAGAAAAAATAGGTATTATGTCCCCGGATATTTACCGGATATTTACTCACATTCCAAAAGAGGAGATCGTCACCGCTCATCCTGCGCCTTCCCTGATCACCGCGTCCACTTTTTCCATCACCTTCAGGCCGCTCTTGTCCATTTTCGAGAAGGCGAACCACTTCTTGCCCAGGTCTTTCAGCGAAGCGCCAAGGTGATAGACCGTTTTGCCGTCCAGGATCAGAAAGCGGTCATGGCTGGCGGCGAACTCCCGCACCTGGATGGGCGGGTATTGGGCGTTGTGTTTCTTCAGGTCGTAGGCCAGCGCCTTGCCGATACTTCCGGTAAGGATGATCGCCCGGACATTCCTGCCCCGCTTGGCTAACTGCTGCAAGGTGCGGTCATCCACAAAGTTGTCGAGCAGGACGATGGATTTCCTGGCTGTCCGCAGCAGGTCGTTGATGAACACATAGGCGTCGAAGATCTGGCCGTCGAAAAAAATCCCCTGGCTGGGGCTGGAGTTTTTGCTTTCCAGGGCGTTGAACACTTTTTCAAAACGCTCGTCGGTGCTGACCTCATGGGTGATCTGGCGCTTTTCCAGCGAATCCATCCGTTGCAACAGTCCACCGTTATCCACCAGAAAACGCCGCATGGCGACAAAGGCGTTGATAATATGTATGCTGGTCTGAACAGCGGTTTCGCTGCGAAGTACGGCGGAAAGCATGGCTACGCCCTGTTCGGTGAAGGCGTAGGGGAGGTATCTTCTGCCACCGTGCCGACTTGAGGTCACAATTTGTGACCTCAAAGAAGCGTATTCTTCCTGTGTAAGTTGAAAGCGGAAATAATCCGGGAAGCGCTTGATGTTGCGCCTGACAGCCTGGTTAAAAATCTTGGTTTCAACCCCGTAAAGATTTGCCAGATCACTGTCCAGCATCACCTGCCCCCCGCGCATGGTGTAGATCAGCTCCCGCAAAGTTTCTTCGCGAATGGTTACAGGCAAATCCATTTCATTCCCCATATCCTGCCCCTCCGCAAATTCTCCCGGATCATCACATCAGCATAGCAATAGACCCGCAATTCTCATCCGTCAATTCCACGTCTGTCAAGAAAACGGAGCGCCACGAATAAAGTTTGGTAAAAAGTTTGAAGCAAAGGTGGGGCGCTGCTGCAAAACAACCTGCGCCGACACAGGGACGGCAACAGGGTCTGTGCCATTCGGGGCACTCCCCTATTCTTTTATTACCCTGCCCCGTGAACAAAAACGGGACAAATTCATTTTTCTTGTTTATGCAAACAGTGCTCTCTGCTTCCCAAACATGCAAAGGGAGCATCCCATGCACCCCGGATGATTGTCAATAACGAAAAAATACGTATACCGCTTATCAAGCGGTTTCAGCTGGGGCCGAAGAGATTTCCTTGGCGCTGACTTCCGGCAAGGAATCACGAAACAGTTTCTCCGTCTCCCTATGGCAAAAAGAAGCAACCCGGCGTATTATGGGCCGGAGATACCAGGATGGTGCAAAAGGAAATCACAAACTGCCTGGGCAAATGAAGAGTGAAGGATAGGCAAGGAAAGAGGCTCTGATGCCTTTGCCTCGGACGGAAGACGAACAAACAAAGGACGCCCCATGAGCACAACAACCCAGACAAGCAACCCGCTGCACGGCATCACCCTGGAGATGGTCCTCACCCGGCTGGTGGAACACTACGGCTGGGAAAAGCTGGGAGAAAAGATCGCGATCAATTGCTTTACCAAGGA
>DASWIU010000294.1:0-9311 GCA_036397515.1 Desulfurivibrionaceae bacterium
CCCCGGGAAAACGAGGGCCGGACCCGATATGAAGGTGTTGACCTGAGCGCCAAGACCCTGCCCTGGCACGACCTCACCCTGACCGCCAATGGCACCTATGCGATCACAGACAGCGCCACCCAGGAAAACGATGATCTGTACAGCACAAGCCTGGTGCTCGACTACAACGACCGCCAGTCGCTCAAGGCGCAACTGGCCGGGCGGTATATCTGGTTCAATGACAGGGAGACCATTGACGGCGGAGGGAACTCCCGCATCTGGGACACCCATTTCATCTGGGACGCGAGTGTCACCAAAACCGTGGGTTGGCAGGGGATGAGCACAGACCTCTTCCTCGTGGTCCATAACCTGTTCAGCAGCAGCCAATATTGGGACTATGAATACCCCAATCCGGATCGCTGGGTGGAGGTGGGGGCGGTGTTCAAATTTTGAGGGAATTTGTTGTATTCCGCTAGCCTAGATAGCAGCATGAGCGGCTTTACGAGGGAAACAATTTTTCCAACAACAAGGAGGACGTATGAAAAAAATCACGATTTTGAGCAAGGGGAAAGACATCAAGACTGTTGCCTCAGTCATGGCCTGCTGCGCAGGGGCACCACAATCGCCCAAATAAACACTGCCACTTGGTATTGTTGAAAGGAGGGCTTCGGCTCTCCTTTTTTGTTTCCCTGCCACCACAGATCATGGAGCCTGTATGCAGCTGACGCCTTACCTGGTTTCCTTTCCCCATCCCGACGACCCCGGCCAGATGGTGCTGTTCGCCACCAAAACCGCCGCTCTCATCGTGTTGCCGCAAGAGGATTTCGCCGACCTGCAACAGGGGAGGGTGGACGAAGAGTATATCGAGCCCCTCAGAGAAATGGGCTTTCTGGTCGAGAACACTGCCCAGGAACGCCAGGCGGTGCACGGCTACCTGGAGGAAATCAACCGGCTCAACCCCAACCTGACCGTGGCCGTCATCCTGGGCCTTGAATGCAACTTTGCCTGTAAGTACTGCTTCCAGGGCGAGCAGAAGGGCAAAAAATCCATGACCGATGCGACGGCGGAGCAACTTGCCGCCTATATCGAAAAGCGTTTCAGCCCGGGCAAGAAAAAACTCCAGCTCCAGCTCTACGGCGGCGAACCGCTCCTCTATAAACAGCGCATCGTCGCCCTGGCCGCACGGCTCAAGCCCTTTGTCGAATCCCGGGGTGGAGAATTCACCATCGATCTGGTCTCAAACGGCTCGCTTCTCACCCCGCAGGTGGTGGACGAGCTGAACCAGTGGGGTTTGGACGGGGTCAAGGTGACGCTGGACGGACCGCCGGAAAACCACAACCATTTTCGCCCCTTCAAAAACGGCGCCCCGAGCTTCGCCGCCATCGTCAACAATCTGGCCAAGGTCTGCACCAAGACCAAGACCCGGCTGGGCGGCAACTTTATCTGCGACAACTTCAAAAGCTTTCCCCCTGTCCTCGATACGCTGGCCGCCCAGGGCATTCCCCCGGACCGGCTGGAACGGGTCAACTTCAATATCGTCATGCAGATACAGGATAAAATCGCCAACAATGGTTACCGTGGCGGCTGCACCACCATCAACGAGCCATGGCTGCAAGAGGCGACCCTCTATATGCGGGAGGAGGTGTTCCGGCGGGGCTATCCCCTTGGCGAACTGGGGCCGGAGCCCTGCGCGGTGGAAGTGGCCGACGCCTTCAGCGTGAATTACGACGGCAGCCTGTACAAGTGCGTGACCTGGGTTGGCCACGAACGGTTTAAAATCGGCGATATCTGGCAGGGGATAGACGAGCGGTACAAAGAAAACCATCATCCGGGCCACTGGCAAAGGGAAGCCGAATGCCGGGAGTGCGCATACCTGCCCCTTTGCTTCGGCGGCTGCCGCTACATGGCCTACCAGCGGGAGGGGAGCATGGCCAAGGTCGATTGCCGGAAGGATTTCCTGGATGCGACTCTGGAAAAGATGCTGAGGCAGGATCTGAAGTACCGGTACGCGGCCAATTAGGATTTTGCGTCAAGCTCCCCTCCCTTGACGGGAGGGGTTAGGGGTGGGTGAAGTCGCCAACGCCATCAGACCCGGCACGTTCCCCCTCACCCTGCCCCTCTCCCGCAAGGGGGAGAGGGGATTTGTCTCCGGAAACTCGCCCTGTGCTTCGCGAGCTCGCGCCTACCCCAGATCCCGCTGCCTGATCGCCTCGTAGAGCACCACAGCCGCGGCCATGCCTAAGTTGATGCTGCGGATGTTTGGGTTGCTCATGGGGATGGTGGCGCAGCGTTCTCGGTAGAGGGCGATGGTCTCCTCGGGCAGCCCTTTGGTCTCGCGGCCGAAGATCAGGTAATCGCCGGGCAGGTAGCGCGGTTCGGTGTATGGCCGCTCCACCTTGGTGGTGAAAAAGTGCAGACGCAGCTCATCCTGAGCGGCGAGAAATTCCTCGAAACTGTCCCAGTAACGGATATCGACAAACTTCCAGTAATCGAGACCGGCGCGTTTCAGATGCTTGTCATCGGTGGAAAAACCCAAGGGGAGAACCAGGTGCAGGACGGTGTCCGTGGCCCCGCACAGCCGGGAGATGCTCCCGGTGTTGGGGGGGATCTCCGGCTCGACCAGGACGATATGAAAAGGGGCAGGGCAGGGCAAGGAACTAGAGCATGGAGATCGGGTTGTCCGGGGTCACCACCACGTTTTTCACCACAATGATATTGGGATCATCCAGGCTGCCGGCCAATTGGGTGAGCGACTCCAGCTCCTGGCGAAAAAGAACCAGCTGGGTTCCCGCCAGCTGGGAACGCGGACGAAACTTGACATTGAAGGGGTTGGTGAACACCCCGTTGTGGGCTATGCGGTAATCGAGATGCGGGCCGGTGGACATGCCGGTGGAGCCGACATAGCCGATGATCTGCTTTTGCTGCACCCTGGCTCCGACTTTAATCTTCTTGGCGAAACCGGAAAGATGCCCATAGTAGCTCTTGTAGCCGCCCCCATGCTCAAGGATAATGTGCTTGCCAAAGCCGCCTTTCCAGCCGACAAAATTCACCCGGCCGTCGGAGGGGGCCATGATCGGGGTACCCGTCGGCGCGGCAAGATCAATGCCCAGGTGGGGGCGGACAATATCCAGGACCGGATGGCGCCGTTTGTAGGTAAAACCCGAGGAAACCCTGGCCATGGGGATGGGGGAGCGGATAAACGATTCGCCCAGCTCATTGCCCCGGTGATCGTAATAGGCGGTTTTCTTCCCGCCCCGGTCAAAATAATAGCCTTCCAGCGGGCCGACTTCCTTGCTGTTATACCGCGCCACCAGGATATTACCGTAACCGATGAGCTGGTCGTTTTTGTAATATTTCTCCACGACCAGCTCAAAGGTGTCGCCGAACCGGGTCTCGGTGTTGAAATCGATCTTGGAGGCAAAGATGTCGGCAAAGCGGTAGATCAGTTTGGCATCTTCCTTAAAGGCACTGAGCGCGGCATAAAGGGAGGACTCGATCCTGCCCTGCAATTTCACGGTGCGGCAATCAAGGGCGACATCGAGTTTCTTGGCCGTTAAAGAGCCCTCGGCAGTGCGCTCGATGGCATGAACATCAAGGGGGCCTGACTCATACAGGCATTTAACCAGACTGCCGTCGTCGCCAAGGGTGAGGGTATAGCGGTCGTTGGGCTTCATCTCCCGGAAATCCACCAACCCTTCGAAGGCGGTGATTACCGACTCCCGGACCTCTTCCTCCACCCCGTTGGAGCGGAAGGAGGAACTCAATGAATCCCCCGAACGAATCTCCCCGACAATCTCCCGGACGTTGGGCAGGAAGTCTTCTATTTCGCCGGAAGCGTGAGAATCGAACTCCGCCGTGATGGGTTGCCCACCCACGGCATAGAGAAAAAAAGCGACTACCAAGGCGAGGGAAACGCCAAGGGTGAGAAAATGCGCGGTGTTTAAGAAGATAACCAGATGTCTTTGCGTGTGGTTGTGAAAGCGGGCCAATCCCCGGGAGAGGGCGGCCAGGCAAGGAGGGCAGACCCGGAAAAGGGAGGCTGAGCCCAACTTGCGCATCAGGGTGAGGATGTTATTTTTTTCTATCATTCATAAAACTCCATTCCATAGGATTGTGGCGGACACTCCGCATTCATATGGATGCCTACTTGATTGAACATGTCTTCTTTAGCAGGATTGGGCGACTATTACAAGTTTCTTTTCCCTGTCATTTCCCCCGTATCGTGGTTTTCCGAGACATTTCGGGAAAATACTGCCCCAAACAATTTGTTCGGTTGAAAAAAAAATAAAAGTGTTGCACACTGCGTTTTCGAAATTTTTCCGGCCCCAACCCATGTGAGCCGGTTTTTTTTTAACATAATCAGATCAGGAGCAGCAGGCACCAATGGCGTTAATCGTGCAGAAATTCGGCGGGACCTCGGTGGCGAATCCGCAAAAAATCAAGGCGGTGGCCGAACGGGTCATGGGCTACAGCCGCAAGGGACACCGAATGGTAGTCGTGCTCTCGGCCATGGCCGGGGAGACCAACCGTTTCGTGGATCTGGCCAACCAGATGCAGGCCATCCCCGACCCCCGGGAGATGGACGTGCTCCTGGCCACCGGCGAACAGGCGACCATCGCCCTCTTCGCCATGGCGGTGAAGGAGGCGGGCCTCGATGCCATCTCGCTGCTGGGCGATCAGGTGAAGATCACCACCGACCGGATGCACACCAAGGCCCGGATCAAAAAAATCGACGCGGAGCTGATCAATCGGTACCTGGACGCGGGCAAAATCGTGGTGGTGGCCGGGTTTCAGGGGGTCACCGAGGAAGGCGACCTCACCACCCTGGGGAGGGGCGGCTCCGACACCACGGCCGTGGCCCTGGCCGCGGCGCTCAAGGCGGACGAGTGCGAGATCTACACCGACGTGGAGGGGGTGTACACCACCGACCCCAACGTCTGCTCCACCGCGAGAAAGATAGACCGCATCTCCTATGATGAAATGCTGGAACTGGCCAGTCTCGGCGCCAAGGTGCTGGACATCCGCTCGGTCGGTTTTGCCAAACGCTATAAAGTTCCTGTCCATGTTCGTTCCACCTTCACGGAAACCGAAGGAACATGGGTGGTAGAGGAGGATAAGGAAATGGAATCGAACCCGGTATCCGGAGTAACCTGCAGCAAGAACGAAGCCCGCATCACCATCGCCAAGGTCCCGGACGTACCCGGCACCGCGGCCAAGGTTTTCGATCCGCTCACCAGCGAAGGCATCATTGTGGACATGATCATCCAGAACACCCGCGAAGGGGCGCTCACCGACATGACCTTTACCGTGCCGCGCACCGAGTATAAAAAAACCATGCGGATCATGGAGCGGGTCGTGGCGGAAATCGGCGCCGAAAGCGTGACCGGCTCCGAGAACATCGTCAAGGTCTCCATCGTCGGGGTGGGCATGCGCAACCACGCGGGCATTGCTTCCACCATGTTCAAGGTTCTGGCCCAGGAGGGGATCAACATCCTGATGATCAGCACCTCCGAGATCAAGGTCTCCTGCGTCATCGAGGAGAAATACGCGGAGCTGGCGGTCCGCTCCCTGCACGACGCCTTCGACCTGGGCAAGGGGTAACTTGTCCAGCCGCACCGCATCTGCTTCCGCGCGTCTGCGGCAGCAGCGAAGCGGCGCTGCGTTTTTCCCATTGACCCGCAGCCGAGCACCGGAGAGGCTGCCGAAAAAGGAGTTTGCACTGTTTGAGCGCAGCGAGTTTGCAAACTCCCGGCAGCATCGAGGAGCACAGGGCATCCCGCCTCCGGCGGGACAAGGGGCACAGGGTGCCCTTTCTTTGGTTCGTTTCTTTGGGCAAGCAAAGAAATGAACATACCGGCGTTGCCGGTTTACATTTCAGAAAATCCGCCATGTTTTTCCGCACTTGGTGTACGATTATTCAAAAAGGTAACTAAGGGCATGACACATCCAGTCGCCATCTACGACACCACCCTGCGAGACGGAACCCAGGCCGAGAATTTCAACCTCTCGCTGGAAGACAAGCTGCGCATCACCCTCAAGTTCGACGAACTGGGGATCGACTATGTCGAGGGCGGCTGGCCAGGCTCCAACCCCAAGGACGTGGAGTACTTCAAGGAGATCCGGAAGTACGAACTCAAGCACACCAAGGTGACGGCCTTCGGCTCCACCCGAATGTTCGCCAACCCGGCGGAGCAGGACGGGAACCTCAATGCCCTGATCGAGGCGAAAACCCCGGGGATCACCATCTTCGGCAAGACCTGGGACATCCATGTCCGCGATGCCCTGCGCATCGGCCTGGACGACAACCTGCTGATCATCGAGGAGTCGCTCCGTTATCTGCGCCCCCATGTCCAGCATCTGTTTTACGATGCCGAGCACTTTTTCGACGGCTTCAAGGCCAACCGGGAATACGCCCTGGCCACCCTGGATCGGGCCATTGCCGGCGGTGCCGACTGCCTGGCGCTCTGCGAAACCAACGGCGGCACCCTGCCCACCGAGCTGTGCGCGATCATCGAAGCGGTGAAGGCGCATCTGGCCGCGAAAAAAGCCACGGTGGAGTTCGGCATCCACGCCCACAACGATTCCGAGTGCGCGGTGGCCAACTCCCTGATCGCCGTTTCCCTGGGCGCCTCCCAGGTGCAGGGCACGGCCAACGGCTTTGGCGAGCGGTGCGGCAACGCCAACCTCACCTCGATCATGCCTGCCCTGGCCCTGAAGATGGGCTACGAGTTTGCGGCCGCCGCCAACCTGCACCGGCTCACCGAGGTTTCCCGCTTTGTCTCCGAACTGGCCAACCTTTCCCCCAACAAGTACCAGCCCTACGTGGGCCAGTCCGCTTTTGCCCACAAGGGCGGCATCCACGTGAGCGCCGTGCAGCGCAACCCCCTGACCTACGAACACCTGGAACCGGAAAAGGTCGGCAACGTGCGGCGGGTGCTGATCTCGGATCTTTCGGGGAAAAGCAACGTGCTGGTGAAAGCAAAAAAGTTCGGCCTGGATCTGGACAGCAAGGACCCGGTGGTCAGCGCCATAGTCAAGGAGCTGAAGGACTTGGAAAACCAGGGCTTTCAGTACGAAGGGGCCGAGGCCTCCTTCGAGCTCCTCATGCGCCGGGCCCTGGGGGCGCCGAAGAAATATTTCGACCTGCACGGCTTCCGGGTGATGAGCCAGAAGACCCCGGACGGCGTACTGCAGGAGGAGGCCACCATCCGGTTGGCCGTGGCCGGCGAGGAGGTGCATACCGCGGCCCTGGGCAACGGCCCGGTCAACGCCCTGGACAAGTCGCTGCGCAAGGCGCTGACCCGCTTCTACCCGAATCTCAAGGAGATGGAGCTGCAGGATTACAAGGTGCGGGTGCTGGCCAGCGAACACGGCACCGAGGCGAGGGTGCGGGTGCTGATCGAATCCCGCGACCACGACAGCCAATGGGGTACGGTGGGGGTTTCTCCGGACATCATCGAGGCGAGCTGGCAGGCCCTGGTGGACAGCATCACCTACAAACTCATGAAGGATGAACAGAACAGGAAGTAATCCCGGGAAAAAGGATCTGCGCCCGCTGGCGCTGGTTCTTTTCGCCCTGGCCATCCTGAGCGCTGCCGCTGTCCGCCTGGGCTGGCTGCCGATCCTTTCTCGGCATGAAGTTTCCGCCCCGCAAAAACTTGCCTGGTGCGATGGCTCCGTCGCCACCGGTCTCTACCGGGTGCCGGCCGATACCGCTTACCCGGCGGGGGTTGAGGCGGAACCGCCGCGGGCTGAAGCCGCGCCGGGACAGGAAGCCAAAGCCCCCAAACCGCCCCCGGCCAAACTGGCCCCCCTGTTTTTCAAGCCCATTCCCATCAATCAGGCCGACGAAGAGCTGCTGATCACCATTCCCGGCATCGGTCCGGCCTTTGCCCGGAGGATCATCGAGTTTCGCGACCAGCACGGCAGGATCAACGCCATTGAGGAATTGGACGCGGTCAAGGGGGTCGGCCCGGCCAAGCTCAAGATACTCAAGGCTCACTTGGTTGTCGATTAATGCAAAATTGTTGCATCCCGTAGGAGCGGCTTCAGCCGCGATAACTACCGGATCGCGGCTGAAGCCGCTCCTTGTATCTTGTTTTCCGTACGGGCAAGACATCCAAGATACCGCTACACGGCTGGAGGCAGGTGGGGCCGCAGGTGATGAGGTCGGGTTACGGCAGGATGGTGACGTCAAGGAAGGCTTCCAAATGGCGGTCCCCGGGGTATCAAGAAAAACGAGGGGATTCTTCTCCCCCTCAAAAATCTTCAGGAAGCAGATGCGGTATCAGGCTCCTCCGGCAAGAGCGGAGGCGGGTTGCCTGTTTCATCCAGCAGAAATTTCTCGATGTTCAGGATCAGAATCTCTTCGGTTTCATCCCCCTTGCTTCTCCGCCCCAAGGCGTCGATGAAATTGCCGTGCTGCCTGGAAAAGGCCAGGGGCAGGGGAGAGATGACCTCGTCAAGCAGGCCGAAGTATTCGAGGTTGTCGGCAAGGATGGAAACGCGCTGGCCATTGGCGCGTTCAAAAATCACCGCGTATTCGTAAGTGAATTGCTTTATTTTCCTGGCCGCGCCGTCAAACAGGGAGAGCAGCGCTTGCAGCTCATTATTTTCCGCCTGACGGATAACATCCCTTGCTGCGTCGAGTTTTCCGGTCTGGATGAGGATGCTCACCTCAATGGCCAGGGAGTGAATCCTTTTGTGCGGGACGTCAAATTGGGCCATGTAGTCGTTCAGGTCAAAACTGTAAAATTTGCAGGTGTCATACCAGAGACCGAAGGCGCATTGATGCGGGTCGGTCTGCACCGAGATTTCCTGGCCGTGTGCAACCTGATCCTTTAATTTTTCCAGCCAGGCAAGATGGTCCTGCTTGCGCTGGACAAGAGAATCGATCAGGGTTTTGATCTCCTCCGCCAGGGTGACGATACCCATTTTCCTACGGATATCGTACACCGGCACAGCCTGGCCCATATAGTCCATGACCCCCCGCATGTGCGAAGGCATACGCGGAATCAGGGTGTGGCGGGGCATGTCGATGATCGCGACGAGAACCTCCTGTCTCAACCCGAATTTCTGGTCGGCGGAAGTAAAAACAAGATACTCAGAGGCATTGGTGTATTCCGGGCCTTCGGACGAAATCTCTGCGGGCATCAAGCACCTCTCCTTAATGGAATTATCCCCCAATATCTGCTGCTCCCCATCCTATCAAAATAGGAAACGACCTCACAGCATTTTTACCCACTTTTTTGGGGATACCACCAGAAGAAATCAGCCTGCCACTTTCGCCACCAGCGCCGCCATGACGGCGCGAATCCGCGCATAGTCCTCCA
>DASWIU010000295.1:0-17483 GCA_036397515.1 Desulfurivibrionaceae bacterium
GACAGCGCCCATAATGCCAGATACCCCAGCAAAAAAAAAGGCTGTTGCCCTCCGCTACGACAGAAGCCGGGATGCCGCGCCCAAGATAGTCGCCAAGGGCACGGGGGAGCTGGCCGCAAAAATCATCGCCCTGGCCGAGGAGTATGGCATCCCCATCCAGGAGGATGCCGATCTGGTCGAAATTCTGGCCAAGCTGGACCTGAATGCCGATATCCCCCCGGACACCTATCTGGTGGTGGCGGAGATTCTCGCCTTTATCTACCGGGCCAACACCAAGATGACGCCTTCATAAAAAAATCGCTTCCCAATCAATCCGACAGCAAAAAATGTGCTTCATTTTCCTGTTCATTTCTTTGCTTGCCCAAAGAAACGAACCAAAGAAAAGGCACCCAGCCACTTGCCCCGCCGAAGGCGGGGTGCCCGGAGTTTATGCCCCGCATGGGGTACTCCTCGATGCTGCCGGGAGTTTGCAAACTCGGCTGCGCCTCAGACAGTGCAAACTCCTTTTTCGGCAGCCTCTCCGGTGCTCGGCTGCGTGACAACGGGCTTTAGCCGCTTCGGAGCAACTGCTCTGATTGAAAAGAGCGAAAAATCATTACGCCCAGCCCATCGCCGCTAGGAAAAATATACCGGCCCTCCTGCGAAAACATCCATTTTTTTGACACCCAACTCTCCGCCCCATCCGCCTACCATCAATTGCACATCTCATTGTATTCATTATCTTTATAGCAACACCACCGCCTCCACCTCCAGCCACAAACAAACCCGGCACGCCTCTTGCAAAGACAGGACCCAAACACACGAGAGGTATGCCATGTTCATCCACAACAGGCTCGGATTGCTGGAAAGCGTTGAAACCCTGCTCAACCAGGAGCAACGGCTCAATCAGGTGTCAAACAACCTGGCAAATGTCGATACGCCCGGGTTCAAGAAGGAATCCGTCACCTTTGACGAGATGCTGTATCGGGTGAACCGCACCCGCCAGAGGGTCGGCAAAGGCTTGCACATCAACACCGTCCACCAGCAGGGCGTTGTTCAAAAAACTGACGCCCCCTTGGATCTGGCCATCTCCGGGGAGGGTTTTTTCCGGGTCCAGACCCCGGCCGGCGTCCGCTATACCAGGGCGGGAAACTTCCAGCGCAACAATGAAGATCTGCTGGTCACGGCCAACGGCTACCCGGTGCTCGGCGAGACCGGCCCCATCACCCTCACCGGCGACGGGGGGCTCACCGGCAGCAAGGTCGATGTGGCTCCCGACGGCCGCCTTTCCATCGACGGCGTCCAGGTCAACCGCCTGACCGTGGTCACCGTTGACCCGCAGGCCATGAAAAAGGAAGGGGAAAACCTGTTCCGCCTTGCGGAGGGGGGGGTGGAAGAAGCCTCGCCGAATTTTCGGCTCCTGCAAGGACATCTGGAAAAATCAAACGTCAACACCGTCACGGAAATGACGGAGATGATCGATCTGTTCCGCGCCTATGAAGGGCAGCAAAAAATGATCCAGGCCGTGGACGCCCTGGACACTCTTGCCGTGAGCAAGGTCGGCGTTCTGGGGTAGTGAGTCGTCGCAACGAAAATTTACGGCCTGATTGACACGAACGACAGCAGCGACAGCGAGGTAAGGAGCCGAATGGCTCCTAAACATCCAACACAAGGGGACCAGCATGATCCGCGCATTATACTCGGGACGCACCGGCATGACCGGCCAGCAGTTGCAGCTGGACACCATCGCCAACAACCTGGCCAACGTCAACACCGCCGGCTTCAAGAAAAGCCGGGCCCAATTCGAGGATCTCTACTACCAGGAACTCCGGGCCATGGGCACGGAAACCGCCGACGGCGGCAGGGTGCCGTCCGGCATCCAGGTGGGCTTGGGTGTCCGCCCCACCTCGGTGCAGAAGATCTTCACCCAGGGCAGCCTCACCGAAACCGGCAACGACCTGGACTGGGCCATTGAGGGCACCGGCTTTTTCAAGGTGGTCCGCGACGGCGAGGATTACTTTACCCGGGCCGGCGCCTTCAGCCTTGATGCCGACGGCAATGTGGTCACCCAGAACGGCGACCGGGTGCAGCCTGAATTCACCGTGCCCCAAGGAACAACCTCCATCGCCATCAACAACACCGGCATGCTCGAAGCCAAGGATGCCCAACAGCAGGTGCTGGCCACGGTCCAGATCACCCTGCACAGCTTCATCAACCCAGGCGGCCTGCGCAGTCTCGGCGCCAATCTTTTCCAGGAAACCGAGGCCTCCGGCGCCCCCACCGAGGCCAACCCCGGCACCGAGGGACTGGGCACCATCCAGCAGCGTTTTATCGAGGTCTCCAACGTGGATGTCACCGAGGAACTGGTCAACATGATCATCACCCAGCGGGCCTACGAGGTAAACTCCAAGTCGGTCACCACCGCGGACAAGCTGCTGGAAGTGGCGAACACCCTGGTCCGGTAAGAAAAATGGCTGAGATGCCGCGCGGGTCGCGCCTGTTCCTGGTTGCTGTGCTGTTCTGCCTTGCCTGTCCTTCTCCCGGACAAACGGCGGAGACCATTGCGCCCCCGAATCTTGCCGCACTGGAAAATATCTTCAGCGAGGTTGTGCTCAAGGATTCGCCCTGGCCCAGGGAGGATCTCAAGATCACCAATTTCAGCGTCCGCCCGCTGGCCATGACCTTGCCGGTCGGCGCTTTCGACTACCGGATCACCCAGAAGCCCAATGACTCCCGCCCCGGCAGAAAAAATGTTACCGCCGCCATCCTGCAAGAGGGGCAGGAGCAGGGCCAGGTGAAGATGAGCGGCGACCTGCGGCTCTTCGGCACGGTGGTCAGCACGACGAAACGATTGAACCGCAACGACATCATCACCAGCGATGACATCATCGCCAAGCGGCAGGACATCTCCATGCTGGGTGGTGGTCTCATCGAAGACCCGAAACAGGCGGTGGGGCAAAAGCTCAAAACCTCGCTGCCGGCCGGGGCCATCCTCTACACCCAGACCGTTGACGCCCCTCCCCTGGTAAAACGGGGCGAAAGGGTGACCATCATGGCAAAATCGCAGGCCATCCAGATAACCGCGCCCGGCGAGGCGAGAAATTCCGGGGCCCTCGGCGAAACGATCCGGGTCAAGAACCTCACCAGCCGCCGCGAGATTCAGGCCCGGGTTACGGGCGTCGGCATCGTGGAAGCCGAATTTTGAGCCCCCTGCCCCATCCCGCAAAGGAGAAGCTTATGCGCACCACACTCCCCACCGTTACTCTCATCCTGCTGCTCGCCGGACTTTCCGGCTGCATCACCCCAGGCAGCCGGCAGGCGCAAAATCTGCCGGAGCGTTATACCCTGCCCACCCCGCCGAAAGTTGCCCAGGCCCAGCCGGAGGGGACGATCTATAGGGCCGGCAACAGCCTTGACCTCTACGCGGACAGCAGGGCGAAACGGATCGGCGATATCGTCCTGGTCCGCATCGTCGAAACCTCCCGGGGCAATAAAGAGGCCAACACCAAGACCGAACGCGAATCAACGGTCACCGGCGGCGTTTCCAGCCTCTTCGGCTTGGAGACCTGGCTGGCGGACAAAAACAGCCGCTTTTCCCCCTCGCTCACCGAGCTGCAGGCCAGGCTGACCAATGATTTCGAGGGCAAAGGGAAGACCGACCGGAAAAGCAACGTGACCGCCACCATCTCCGCCCGGGTCATCGACATCACCACCGACGGCAACCTGAACATCCGCGGCTACCAGGAGGTGAAGGTCAACGATGAAACCCAGCACATCATTCTTTCCGGCATCATCCGGCCGCAGGATGTCGCCCAGGACAACTCCGTCCTCTCGACCCATGTTGCCGACGCCCGGATCGAATACAGCGGCCAAGGGAGTCTCGGCGACAAGCAGCAGCCGGGCTGGTTGGCCAGGGCGCTGGACAGTGTCTGGCCGTTCTGAAAATGGCGGCGGGCGGTGCTAGGCAAAATTTTCCTTTCCTCCACAGGTGAATTCATGAAAAAAAGAATATTTCCTTTAAAAATGGCGCATTACAGCCCACCCCTTTCCCGTGGCACACTGCTTGCTATGATTTCAAGATACAGGCTCCGCAGAACAGAGGCCGAGGACAGCTCCATGCAGACGACAACCGGAAAACCCGCGAACACCCCCGCGCAGACCATGCGGCGCGCCACGCTGCTCTTTGTCGGCACGCTGCTGCTCGGCCTTCTCCTCAACGCCGGACTTGCCCATGCCGTCCGCCTGAAAGACCTGGCCTCGGTGAAAGGGGTGCGGAACAATCAGCTGGTGGGCTACGGCATTGTGGTCGGCCTCACCGGCACCGGCGACGGCAACAAGGCCGCCTTTACCGGCCAGAGCCTCAACAATATGCTCAATAATCTCGGGGTCAAGGTGGCCCCGGAAGCCACCAGGGTGCGGAATATCGCCTCCGTCATGGTGACCGCCACCCTGCCGCCCTTTTTCAAGGCGGGACAAAACATCGACGTGACCGTTTCCTCGGTGGGCGACGCCACTTCCCTCCAAGGCGGCACCCTGCTGGCCACCCCGCTCAAAGGGCTGGACAATAACATCTATGCCATGGCCCAGGGGGCCATCAGCACCGGCGGCGGCCCGGACGGCCGTCCTCCGTCTGAGCAGACCAATCACCTGACCGTGGCCCGAATCAGCAACGGCGCCTCGGTGGAGCGGGAAGTGCCGGTGAGCTTTGCCAACAAGGAGAGCATCACCATCAGCCTGACCTCGCCGGATTTCACCACCATCTCCCTGATGAGAACCGCGATCGACACCTATCTGGGCGGGGCTTATGCCACCGCCCGGGACGGCGCCTCGGTGGAGGTGGCTGTCCCGGCAAAATACCGGAGCCAGGAGGTCGCCCTGCTGGCGGCCCTGGAAAACATCGAGATCAACCCGGAACGTCGGGCCAGGGTAGTGCTCAATGAACGAACCGGCACGGTGGTCATGGGAGACAATGTCACCCTCGGCCAGTTTGCCCTTTCCCACGGCAACCTGAGCCTGCGGGTCAAACCCCCGCCTCAGCCCGGCACTTCGGCCTACACCCCGGTTGACCCGGTGAAGATCGGCCAAAAAGTGGTCACCCTGCAGCCGGGCGTAAGCCTGGGCGAGGTGGTCCGGGCCTTGAACTCGGTGGGGGTCGCCCCCCGGGAACTCATCGCCATTTTTCAGGCCATCAAGGCCGCGGGCGCCCTACAGGCAGAACTGGAAATCATTTAACCTGGACGAAAGCGTCATGGATATTATCAGCGAAGCAACAGCCGGACTTAAAGGAATCGCCAATTCGTCCGATACGCTCAAGGAGAAGAAACTCCGCGAGGCCTGCGCCGGGTTTGAAGCCCTGATGCTCAAGCAGATCCTGACCCTGGCCCGCCAGAGCGTGCCCAAGGGCGGCCTGTTTGACGGCGGCTATGGCGAGGAAATGTTTCAATCCATCCAAGACGACCAGATGGCCCAGAAAATGGCGGGCAGCAAGGGTGTCGGCTTTGGCGACATGCTCTACCGGCAACTGTCCCAAGCCCATGTCCCACCGAACAAGGAGAAATAGGCCATGCCGCAAACACCGCAGACCACGGAGCAACGCTCCCTGCCCGCCAGATTTTTCGAAACCCTGGAGCAGGAAGTCCTTCTTTCCCAAGACATGCTCGCCATCCTGAACGAAGAAGAAAAAGCCCTGGTGGCCATGGACATGCAGGCCCTGATCCGCTTGAGCGGCAAGAAAGAAAACCGGCTGACCCGCATCCAGGCCCTGGATTCGCTGCTCACCGAGATGTCCGAGAAGATCCTCCCGGGAGCAAAACTTTCCTCCCTCATTCCCCTGCTCAATCCGGAAGAAGGGGAAAAACTCCGCCAATACAGGAAGAACCTGACCCGGCTGCGGGAGGAAATCCTCGGCCGCAACCAGGTCAACAGTCATTTTGCCGCGGATGTGAAAACGTATCTGAACGATGCCATTCTCTTGATCACCAGCGGCATAGCTGAGCGCCCCATGTACGGCCTCACCGGCATCAGCAGGAAGCCCTCGTTGAGCCAGCCTTCCTTGATCAGCAGGGAGGTCTAGGCCATGGCCGGCATCTCCCATGTGCTCAGCATTGCCAAGGAGGCCCTCCTCACCCACCAGCTTTCCATCCAGGTGGCGTCGCACAATATCGCCAACGTTGATACCGCCGGCTACACCAGGCAATCGCTGCAGCTGGAAACCCACACCGCGACCCCCATCAGCTCCGGCATGTTGGGCGGCGGCGTAAAGGGCTCAACCATCCTGAGAAACTACGACCAGTTCATGGTCCAACGGCTTGCCCAACAGGAATCAAGCCTGGGCAGCCTCCAGGCGCAACAGGAATCCATGCGGCTGGTGGAAACCGTGTTCAATGAAGCGCCGGGCATGGCCATCAACGACCTGATGAACAAGTTTTGGAGCAGCTGGCAGGACCTGGCCGACAATCCGGAGATATCCGCGACCAGACAGGCGGTGGTACAATCTTCCGAGCTGATCATCGACCAGATGCATGCCATGACCACCGAAATGGCCCAGGCCAAATTCGATATCGGGGTCAGCCTCGACGCTGCCATCGGAGACGTCAACGCCATTGTCAGCCAAATCGCCAGTCTGAACGTGGAGATCTCCGGCGCCGAATCCGCGGCCGGGCAGGCCAACGACATGCGGGACAAAAGAGACACCATGATCAATGAGCTTTCCTCGCTGCTTGACATCTCTTTTTTCGAGGATAAAAACGGCGCCTATACCGTTCTCATGGCCGACGGCCATACCCTGGTGGAAAGCAACGAATCCTGGCAGGTGGACTGGGAAAATAACGAGCTTGTCTGGATAAACCACGATATCAGTGGCACGGAAACCCGCCGGCCGATCGGGGACGGAACCGAGCTGGGCGGCAAGATCGGGGGCTGGCTTGAGGTGCGCGGCAATCTGGTTGAAGGCGACCCAAACAATTTCCTCGGCCGCCTGGACGCCTTTGCCAACGCCCTGATCCGGGAGATCAATCAGCAGCACTCCCAGGGGGTTGGGCTCACCATGTTCGGCGACACCCTGACCGGCACCAAGGTGAAAGATGTCGCCACCCTCACCTCCACCCTGGACCCTACCCCAGGCGTCGCAAACCTGAGCATCCCCCCGGGCACCATCACCATCAACAACCGGCCTGTCGGGGAGATTCCCGGCGGCGTGGCGGTGAATGGCCTGGCCATGACCAAGGCATATAATGCCGTAACCGCCATCAACACGGCGGAGGTAGGGGTCGAGGCGCGGCTCACCACCCTGGTGGCGGGTAGCGCGGTGACCGCCATGGGGGCAACCCCGGCAAACGACGGGGAAACCCTCTCCCTGGAGATCAACGGGGTAACGGTTACCTATACAATCGACAATGACGGGGCGGGCCCCACGGACGACAGCACCGCCGCCGACCTTGCCGCCAATCTGGTCGCCGCCATCAATTCGGCTATCTCGACCCATAACGGCCTGGCCACTACGACAAACCCGGTCGCCATGACGGCGGAAGTCGGCACCGGCGCCAACGGCGGCGCCCTCAACAGCATTGTCTTCAAAAACACCAATACAGGTGACGAATCAAACATCGTGATCAGCAATCTTGACTCCTCGGTGGTCGGACTGGAAACGTCCCTAGGGCTTACCGCCGGCACCTACGCCGCCAATGCCACCCACAACACCGGCCAGCTCACCCTGTTTGCCACCAGCGCATTCACCCTCACTGCCGGAGTAAACGACTACACCCTGGCCCAGCTTGGCCTTACCGGAACCACAGTCTCCGGCTTTGATACGCAATCAGGCGATGGCTCTATCACCTATGGCCCACTGAGCACCTCGGCAAACGTAGACACCCTGCTCTCCGGCTACGATTATTTTGACGAACTCGACACCAGCGGCAGCTTTGATATCTGGATTTACAACAACGATGGCTCGTTGGCCATGCCCCAGCCCGTCAACGTCTCCCTAGAAGGGGCCTACGACCTGAACGATGTGGCCAACGCCATCGACGCGGCCATGACGAATGCAGGCGCTGCTACCTCCGGCATTCGTTGGGTGGATGCCTCAATCTCAGAAAACAGCCTGCGCCTCACCCCGGACGCCGGCCACCAGTTCGCCTTTGCCAATGACACCTCGAACTTTCTCCAGGTGGCCGGGTTCAACACCTTTTTCACCGGCAGCAGCGCGGCAAGTATCGGCTTAAACAGCGTGATTACCGGCGATCCCAACAATCTCGCCGCTGCCACCGTTGACCCCAAAGGACAAATATTCCGCGGGGACAACACCAATTCCCTCACGATAACAGGCATCCAACACGCTGAGTACGTTGCCTTCAAAGGCGGCGCCATAAACACCCTGGATGGCTTTTACAATACCCTGGTCGGTGAGGTTGCCAACACCACCCGCACCATCAGCCAGTCCTACGATTCCACGGTACTGGTCAACAACCAGGTAACCGCCATGCGCGATTCGGTCTCCGGCGTTTCCCTGGATGAAGAAATGGCGAATCTGGTCAAATACCAGCACGCCTACACCGCCGCCGCCCGCCTCATCACCATGTCTGACGAAATGCTGCAGACCCTGCTTGATTCAGTGAGATAGGAGAAAAACCATGCGACTCACCATGCAGTCCATCCATAGCGATATCCTGAGGAATCTCAACAAGATCACCACCGACATGGCCCGGGTCAATTCCCAGATTTCCTCGGGAAAGCAGATGTCAAAGATCTCCGACGACCCGGTCAATCTGGTAACCGCCCTGGGGGTCAGGACCAATCTCACCCAGATCACCTCATACCAGAGCAATCTCAATTTCGGCAACAGCATGATCACCGCGGCGGAAACCGCCCTGAACGGCATGAAGGAGATGGCCATCCGCGGCAAGGAACTGGCCATCCAGATGGCCAACGGCACCATGACCCAGGAAAACCGGACGAGCGCCGCCATGGAGGTCAGCCATCTCTGGGAAGAGGCGATCTTTCTGGCAAACTCCCAGGTGGCGGGCAAATATGTCTTCGGCGGCTACCGCACCGCCGGTTACTCCGAGGCAGAGCCAACCCCTTTTATCGCGGATAAGGCGGATGGGTATATCGTCAACGGCAACAGCCTAACGCCGCTCCTTGCCGCCGCTCCGGTCGCATACAACCTCACCGCCGGCGATCTGACCATCAACGGCGTTGCCATCGGTGCGACAACGGGACTCGACACTCTTTCCACGGCCCATGCTGACGCCTCGGCTGCGGCCAAGAAGGCGGCGATCAATGCCAAGCAGGACGAGACCGGAGTGACGGCGGACTTCACCGCGGCCAGCGTCACGGCTGCCGGTTCGGTGGCTGCCGGGACGATGGACTCCGGCGATCTGGTGATTAACGGGCAGGATATATTCGCGGGGGCCACGGTTATCAGCCTTGGCGACAATGACAATGTCTTAGTCAATGCCATCAATGCCAAAACAGACCTCACCGGGGTGATCGCCTCCCGGGATTCCAGCGGAGTTCTCTCCCTTACCGCCATTGACGGTCGAAATATAGCAATTGACACCTCACAAAACTTAGGTGACGGCGAAACCATTTCCAAGCTCAACAATGGAGCAGCAAACAAAGTCTACTTCGGCACCGTCCAACTCAAATCAGACCTGCCCATTACCCTGCAAACCACCCCGGTTACGGAACAGGGCCTGGTTGCCCTCGGCTTGGACGGAGGCTCCGCTGCCACCAACGAGACAAACGATGTTGCCGGCGACGGCCGGCTCATGGTCACCACCATCCAGCAGCGACAGGGAAGCGTCCGCTATGCAGGCGATCGCGACAACAACATCGCCGTCAAGGTCGGGGCCACGAGCAGCCTTGAGGTTACCAAGAACGGGATGGACGCAATAATGGACACCGGGGTTTTTTCCGCACTCAAGGGGCTGGAAAATGCCCTGCGCGGGGAAAAATACACCACCGTAACCGGCACGAAAGAGGCCACCAGCACCACGGCAACTCTCGACAGCGGTAGCACCGGTCTGGCGCAGGATGGCCTGGCCTTTGCAAACGGCACCCTCTCCTTTGCGGTGACCGACCAGTCCTACTACCCGCCCCGGACCAAGACCATCAATCTTGAAGTGGATATTACCCAGGATACCCCCGCGACCATTGCCGCCAGAATCAGCGAGATCCCCGGCATGACCGCTTCCTGGTCAACCGACGGCCACCTCACCGTGGAAAGCAGCGATCCGGAGCGATACACCTTCAACTACACGGACGCCAGTAATTTCATGGCAATGAATGGGATCACCCAGGATGCGCTGCAGTTTCAAGCTATCCAGAAGTCCATCGGCGAACTCGGCACCTTGCTGGACAACTTGAGCAACCAGGTATCAGACTTCGGAGCCCGCGCCAACCGCATCGAGGTCCAGAGCTCGCTCTACCTGAACCTGGAACTGGCGGCAAAGGAAAATCTTTCCGGGAAAGAAGATACCGACATGCTCAAGGCGATCATGGAACTGAATGGCAAGAAAACCGCCTATGAAGCTGCCCTGTCTGCCGCCGCCCAGACCATGCAACTCAGCTTGGTGAACTTTCTGAGATAGCTCTTGTCTTGCCCTTACGAAAAGGGGAGAATACGTTCAGGGAAGAACGAAGCTCCTAAAAAGGACGCCACGCACCAAGCCAGGGAGGGCGATGGAAATGCTGATCTTATCAAGGAAACACGGAGAAGGTATTTCAATCGGAGACGATATTCGGATTCGAGTCCTTGAAATCAAGGGGGGGCAAGTTAAAATCGGGATCGAGGCGCCCCCGGAGATCACCGTGCACCGGGAGGAAATCTACCTCAAAATTTTAGAGGAGAACCAAAGAGCGGCCCTGGACACCCCGGCCGATTTCTCCTCTCTCACCACCGCCTTTGCGCAGGGCAAAGGCAAAATGAGCACCCGTCCAGGGCGGGAAAAATAAAAGGCCGCGACAATGCAAACAGATACCACCCAAGCCCGCACGGAAAAAGCCATGGCCCAAGGTCCGAATCATGTCTTGCCGCCAGAGGAACAAAAAATGCTCACCGTTTCCAGTTCACGTTTTGGCGAGATCAAGGCAGACCCGGACAAGATCATCACCATGACCTCGCCTTTTTTGGGATTCCCGGACTCCAAACGATTCATGCTCATCCCCCATGGCGAGGACACGCCCTTCATGTGGCTGCAGTCCTTGGATGATCCGCAGCTTGCCTTTGTCGTTATCCCGGCATTTGCCCTGGTGCCGGAATACAACCCGGCTCTCCCGGCCCAAGCCAGGCAGGAGCTGAAGGCAGAAGCGGAAGACGAACTCAACATCCTGCTGCTGTTGACCATCCCGCATAACGATCCGCAAAAGATGACCGCCAACCTGCTTGGCCCGCTGATGATCAATCCGGAACACCGTTTAGCAAAACAGATTATCCTGGACCCCAACAAATGGGATCCGCGCTGGCCGGTCTTTACCGAGGATGGGAAGTAGGGAAGTAAAACCAGGATGGGGCGCTTGCCTGCGGCAGGCACCCCTTGGGATAAAAAATGCGGAAAATGCTAGTTCACGGTCTCGGAAAGGAGGCTTGTCAACATGCTGTCGGCAATCCTGTGCGGATCGACGGTATAATCGCCGTCGGCGATCCTTTCCTTAAGAGCCTGCACCTTATCGGCGCGCACATCAGGGGTTTGCGCAAGGATAGCCTTGGCCTTCTGCACATCCTGAGAACCGGCAGAAAGCTCCACTTTATCGGCAGGGATGGTTTTGCCCGAATCCGCGTTAGAGGCAACCTCCCCCCCGGATTTTTTGAGCTGAACCTTCTCTGTCTTAACCTGTGGGAAAATACCTGTCAGTTTCATGATCAACTCCTGGCGTCCATGCAGGTGCATTGCCATCCTTAAAATTCCGTACGAATGCGGCCTGAGCCCCCCGCCCAGACTATGCACCTACAACTTCTTGTTTATCATATCGGCTATTCTACAAGAAACTTAAACAAATAAATTTATCCCGCTCTGTCGGATTGTGCCGGGCTGCCCTATCTTTTCGGATTTATTAAAAGTTTATCAAGTTGTTTTTTCCCTTCTTCCAAGGAAGACCCCTTGCGGATTTCTCTCTTAACCGTGCGCTGAGCCGCGCGGAGCAACTTTTTCATTTCCGAAATAACCATCGTCCTTTGCCGCCCGTGAAATCATCGCCAAAGCCGCCCATGTTGCACATTGCCAAACCACCATGCGGCTGGTAGTATCATGCCCCATGAGCCAACCAGAACCTGTTTACCTCATCGACGCCAGCGCCTATATCTACCGGGCCTACCACGCCATCGCCCCGCTCACCAACAAGAGTGGCCTGCCCACCCATGCGGTTTACGGGTTCACCAATATCCTACTCCGGGTTTTGCGGGAGAAATCGCCCAAGTTTATCGGCATCGCCTTTGATGCGCGGGGGCCGAATTTTCGCCATGAGCTGTACCAAGCCTACAAGGCGCATCGTCCCTCCATGCCCGATGACCTTGCCTGCCAGATCCCTTACATCAAAGAGATCGTCGCCGCCCACAACTTCGCCTGCCTGGAGCGCCAGGGCTACGAAGCCGACGATCTGCTCGCCTCCGCGGCCAAAAAGCTCGCGGCCCAGGGACACCCGGTGATCCTGGTCTCCGGGGACAAGGATCTGCTGCAGCTGGTTTCAGAGACCATCACCGTCTGGGATCCCATGCGGGATGTGTTCATGGACCCAGCCGCGGTGCAAAAAAAATACAATCTCCCGCCCGGGCAGCTCCTCGACTTTTTCGCCCTGATGGGCGACAGCTCGGACAACGTGCCGGGCGTGGCGGGCATCGGCCCGAAAACCGCGGAAAAACTGATCAATCAATACGCTTCCCTGGAGGGGCTCTACCAGGAGATCGAAACCCTCTCCCAGGCAAAGCTGAAGGAAAAACTTCTGGCCGATCGGGAAAACGCCTTTCTCTCCCGCCGGCTCATCGCCCTGAAGGAGGATCTTGCCACCCCGGAGCTGAGCGAATACGAGATCCCTGAGCCCAACGAGGAAAAACTCCAGGAACTCTACACCTTCCTTGATTTCAAGCGTCTGCTGAAGGCCTCGACCTCTGCTGCCGTTGCCCTGGACACCAAGGGCTTCGAGCTGGTCACCACGGAAAGCCGGCTCCAGGAGATCTGCCGACAGCTGGGCAAGGCCCCCTTGCTGGTAGTGGACACGGAAACCACCTCCCTGGACCCGCTGGTGGCCGAGCTGGTGGGCATCTCGCTCTGCACCGCAGCCGAAGCGGCCTATTACCTGCCCATTGGCCACAGGGACCAGGCGGGAAATCTGGTGGCCGACCAACTGGACCTGGCCCTGGTCCAAAAACACCTGGCCCCGCTTTTTTCCGACCCCAAGCTGCCCAAGCTCGGCCATAACCTCAAGTTCGATCTACCCATCCTGGAGAACCATGGCCTTGCCCTGGCCGGCCCCTTGTGGGACACCATGATCGCCTCGTATCTCCTTGACCCCTCCCGCCGTTCCCAGAAGCTCGACGACCTGTGCCTGGAGATGCTCGGCAAGCGGTTGACCAGCTTCGGCGAGGTCACCGCGGGCGACAAGCGGCCGGACAGCTTTGCCTATGTGGCGCCAAAGGCGGCCAAGGACTATTCCTGCGAGGATGTGATAGGGGCCCTCCTCCTCTGGCAGCAATTCCGGCCCCAGCTCGAAGAGCTCGGCCTCTGGGAGCTTTTCTCCGGTTTGGAAATGGCGCTGGTGCCCATCCTGGTACAAATGGAGCGGACCGGAATCACCGTGGACCAGGGTCAATTGCACCGGTTGTCCGAGGATTTCAGCCACCAACTGGCCGAGCTGGAAAAAACCATCTATGCCATGGCCGGGGAGGAGTTCAACATCAACTCCACCCGCCAGCTCGGCGAGATTCTCTTTGCCAAGCTTGGTCTGCCCCAGGGACGCAAGACCAAGACCGGCTATTCCACCGACGTCAAGGTCCTGGAAAGCCTGGCCCGGCAGCACGATCTGCCCGCGGCGATCATGGCCCACAGGAACCTGAGCAAGCTCAAGAACACCTATGTGGACAAGCTGCCGGAACTGATCCACCCGAAAACCGGGCGGGTGCACACCTCCTTCAACCAGGCCGTCACCGCCACCGGCCGGTTGAGCAGCAGCAACCCCAATCTGCAGAACATCCCGATCCGCACCCCCGAGGGGCAGAAGATCCGAGCCGCGTTCGTGGCCGCGCCGGGGCAGCTCTTTTTATCGGCGGATTATTCGCAGATCGACCTGCGGGTCATGGCCCATTATGCTAAAGATCCGGCCCTGCTCGCCGCCTTCCGGGCGGGCCAGGATGTGCACAGCCGGACCGCGGCCGAGATCTTTCGGGTCAACCCGGCCTTGATCTCGCCGGAGATGCGCAGGGTGGCAAAGACCATCAACTTCGGGATCATTTACGGGATCAGCGCCTTCGGCCTTGCCGCCCAGCTCAACCTGAGCCGCAAGGAGGCCGCCACCTTCATCGAACGCTACTTCGCCCACTATGCCGGGGTGAAGCGCTTCATGGAGGAGATCGTCGCAAAGGCCCGGCAGGACGGCTTTGTCACCACCCTGCTCAACCGACGCCGCCTGTTGCCCGACATCAACAGCTCCAACAAGGCCAGCCGCGAATTCGCCGAGCGCACCGCGATCAACACCCCCATCCAGGGCACGGCCGCCGACATCATCAAGCTGGCCACCATCGCCGCCACCCGCCGGCTCAGCGAGGAGGGGCTGACCGCCAAGCTCCTGCTCCAGATCCACGACGAGCTGGTTTTTGAGGTGCCGCTCCCGGAGATCGAGGCAACCGAAAAGGTGGTCAAGGAGGCCATGGAAGGGGTCATGCAGCTTGCCGTCCCCCTGGTGGTGAACACGGTGGTGGGGGAAAACCTGGCCAAGGTGTAAGGGCCAAGGCCACCCTCCCCATTCCGCTTAAATAGGTTGACGGTCTTTACGAAAAAAATTAGGATAACGTACTGAATTTCAAACAAAACAGAATTTTCATTATGTAACTATCAAGTTCGGTCAAGTTCGGAACCGGAACGGATCGTAAACAACAAAACCTAACTGTTCAGCAGTGCCCCACGGATAGATGCGCGGAAGAGGTCTGCGAAGTGTGCTATTGCACATGAGCAGGCCGATGACAAAGCAGATGCGGCGCTGCTGGACAGTTACCATCATCAGGTGACACATGCTCGACTTCATGCGCCGCAAAGCCCAATCGACCTATATCCAGGCCACCATCCTGATCATCATCCTGGTTTTCGTCTTCTGGGGAGTGGGCACCAGCCAGAAAGGCGGCCCCGACGCCATTGCCACGGTCAACGGCCAGAGTATTTCCGCGCAAGAATACCAGCGGAACTATAACCAGACCATCGGTCGGTACCAGGAACAGTTCGGCGGCACCCTGCCCGCTGGGCTGCTGGAGGCCTTGAATCTGAAGCAGCAGGTGCTGAACCAGATGATCCAGGAACTGGTCATGCAGCAGGGCGCCAAGGAAGCCGGCCTGATCGTGGGCAGCGAGGAGGTGCGCAAGGTTATCCAGAATATGGACGCCTTCCGGGAAGAAGGGATCTTCAAGCTCGACCGCTACAAAAAGCTCCTTGCCTCCTCCAAGATGACCACGACCGATTTTGAAAACAACGTGCGCAACGACCTCCTCCAGAACAAGATCCTTACCCATCTCTCCCGCTTCGCCCGGATATCCGACAGCGAGCTCAAGGACCGTTTTGCCTTTGACAACGACCAGCTCAAGCTCGAATATGTCGCCTTCGGCGCGGACGGTTTCCGGAGTTCAGGCCCAGTGGCCGATGAAGAGCTGAATCTCTTTTTCGAAGGGAACAAGCAAGCCTACCTGACCGAACCCCAGGTCAAGCTGAGATACATCACCTTTCTCAATGAACAGGCCCTGCCCGCCACCCAGTTGAGCGACCAGGAGATCGAACAGTACTATCAAATGAATCCCGACAAATTTTCCACCCCCGAGCAGCGTCAGGCCCGGCACATCCTGCTCCGCTCCGACCCCAAGGACAGCCCCGAACTGCAGGCTGCCAAGCGCAAAAAGCTGGAGGCCATCCTGGCCCTGGCCAAGGCAGGCAAGGACTTCAGCCAACTGGCCAAGGAACATTCCGAGGATGCCAGCGGAAAAAACGGCGGCGATCTTGGCTTTTTCAGCAAGGAGCAGGTGGTCCCGCCCTTTGCCGAGGCCGCCTTTGCCCTCAAGGAAGGCGAGATCAGCACCATCGTGGAAACCCAATTCGGCCTCCACCTGATCAAGCTTGAAAAAATCAAACCGGCACAGGTGACCACCTTGGCGGCGGCGCGGGAACAGATCAGCGCGGAGCTCAAGGCCCAGCGGGGCAAAGATCTCACCTTCCAATTGGCCAACCAGGCCTACGAGGGGATCATCCAGGCCGGCAGCCTGGACAAGTATGCGACCGGCGCGGCGACTCCGGTGCAGACCACGGATTACTTCACCCAGGCCAATCCTCCCTCGGCGTTGGCAGGACAGCCCGCGCTGCTCAAAACCATCTTCAGCCTCAAAAAGGGCGAACTGAGCTCGCTGCTTGAAATCAAAGGCGGCTACGCCATTGTCTCCCTTGACGAGGTGAAGGAGCCCCAGGTTCCGCCGCTCCTGGAGGTTCGCGCCAGGGTGGAAAAGGATTTTCTTGACGATCAGGCCCTGGCCAAGGCCAAGGATGCGGCCGTGGCCCTGTTGGCCCAGGCAAAGAAAGAAGGCTCCCTTGTCGCCGCGGCGGAAAAGGCCAAAAGCCCGGTTCAGGAAACCTCCTTTTTCACGAGAAGCCAGCAGGCAACCAGCGGCTTGCCCGCCCCCGTTGCCGCGCAAGGGCTGAAACTCAGCGGTGCCTCACCCTACGCCAAAGAGATCGCGGAAAACGGCGCCACTTTCTATGTGCTCCATTTCAAGGAAGACAAACCGGCCGGCGAAGAGACCTTTGCCGGCCAGAAAGAGGCACTGCGGACAATGCTGACCCAGGAAAAACAGATGCAGGTCATGGGTTCTTGGCTCGCGTATCTGCAAAGTCGGGCCAAGATCACCACCGACAAGAAATTCACGGAGTAGGTCCGCCAAATCCTCTGGCGTCGTAGCAGTCAAAATCCCATTGGCACGCAGCCGAGCACCGGAGAGGCTGCCGAAAAAGGGATTTGCACTGTTTGAGGCGAAGCCGAGTTTGCAAAGCCCCGGCAGCATCGAGGAGTACCCCATGCGGGGCATAAACTCCGGGTATCCCGCCTGCGGCGGGACAAGGGACACAGGGGGCCCTTTCTTTGGTTCGTTTCTTTGTACCCCTGCGGGGCATAAAGTCCAGCAAAGAAAATGAACAGAAGGATAAAGCTATTCCTCTGGCTGCCGGGATTGCTTGGTAATCAAAAAATTACTTGCCGCGGCCTGGGCTCCAGAGCGGATCATCCCCGAAGCGCTCCATCCACCAATCTTCCCCCTCAAGGGGCTGATC
>DASWIU010000296.1:0-2873 GCA_036397515.1 Desulfurivibrionaceae bacterium
TGAGCACCAGATATATGGCGCTGCTTTTCGAAGCGGTGGGTACGGACCGGGTGGTCACCATGGACGTCCACAATCTCGCCGCCTTTCAGAACGCCTTCCGCTGCCGCACCGAGCACCTCGAAGCCCGCAAGCTCTTTGTCCACCATTTCGCCCCCCTGGTGGGGAAGGAGGAGGTGGTGGTGATCTCGCCCGATACCGGCGGCATAAAAAGGGCCGAAAAGTTCCGCCAGGACCTGGGCCTGGCGCTGAATCGGGAGGCCGGCTCGGGTTTCATGGAAAAACATCGCAGCGGCGGGGTGGTCAGCGGGGAAGCCTTGATCGGCGACGTTGCCGGCAAGGCGGTGATCATCATCGACGATCTGATCAGCACCGGCGGGACCATGGGCCGCACCGCCAAGGCCTGCCGCAAGGCCGGTGCCGTCAAGGTTTATGCCGCGGCCACCCACGGTATTTTCACCGGCGAGGCCGACCGGATTTTTGCCGATCCGGCCATTGACCGGCTGGTGGTCATCGATACCATCCCGCCTTTCAGGATCACTTCGGAGGTCACCCGCGCCAAGCTCACCGTCCTGGACGGAGCGGCATTGCTTGCCGAAGCGATTCGCCGGATCCACACCGGCGAATCGGTTGCCGAGCTCCTCACCCTCTGAAAGGCTCAGGGGCGAGCGAGGTATTTGGCGGCCAGGGAAAGATAGGCGCGGGCCCGGCTTCGCCAATAATCGGCATCGTGCTCATTGACCTCTTCGATATGCCAGAGAGCGAGCTTGGCCCGCACACAGGCCCGGTAGCTTTGGTAATAGTCGGTCAGGGCCTCGGGCGGGCGGTCGGCTGCGGTCTCGCGATACACCTCGAAAATGAGCCGGCTGATTTCCGGCGCTTCGAGCAATTCGCATTCCATGGCCAGGAAGGCCAGTTCCTCCACCGGATCGAGAATTCTGAAATCCGGCTCGAATTCCAGGCAATCGATAATCACCGGCTCCGGCCCCAGGCAGACATGCTCCGGCCGCAGGTCGCCGTGGGCCTCGACAATCCTCCCTCCGGCGGCCCGCGCCGCGAAGATCTCCGGGCTGCGGGCCAGCAGTGCCAGTTGTGCTTCATGAATCCCGGCAACCTGCCCGTCGGGCAACCCGTATTTCGGCAGGGTCAATGCCCGGCGATTTTCGGCGGTTCGGTTTTTGAGGCGCTCCACATATCGGTCGGCCGTCATGGGGATTGGCACGGCATCCCGATAGAAGCGGGCAAGACGGCTGATGACCGCTCTGATCTCCTCCGTTGTCACCGTCCGATTTTTGATGGCGCAATCGAGCATCCGCTCTTGCGGCAGCCTCTTCATTTTGACCAGCCACTCCGCGACCGTGCCGGCGCCGCCCAGATAAGGCCGGCCGGCCTGGTCAACCGCCAGGGGGACCACCTCGATGTAGACCCCGCCGGCCAGCCTGCGGTTGAGGCGGATTTCCTCGGCGCAGAAATGTTTTCTCGCCGCCAGGGTACGGTAATCGAGGACATCGTATTGCACCGGCTTTTTCAATTTGTAGACGAAGCGGTCGGTCAAAAACACCCACGACATATGGGTCTCGCGGGTTTCCACCAGGCCGGTCTCCTCGGGATAAACCTCCGGCCGCTGCAGAAAGGCAACTTTTTCTTGCAGGGTGAGACCGTCGTGATTAGTAGTTTTTTTAAGAGACATTATCAGCGTTTTCCTTATCTGATTATCACTAATCTTCAGCCAGTTCTTTAGCGTCATTCCCGCGCAGGCGGGAATCCAGGCGATCTGGCTAATTTTTCTGGATTCCCGCCTGCGCGGGAATGACGGCGGTTATGTTGGGTGAAAAATAAAAAACCGTTATTTATCAACAAGTTGCCCTGTGTGTCTTGAATGTTGGCTGAAGTTGGATGGTAATCAGATTTCCTTAAAGTCGGACCGATGAGCCGCCTGTCTGGCAGCCTCTTTTTTCGTAACTGATCACAGGATAGGCAACCAAGTTCCGCGCCGTATCCCAACTGTAAGCGATTACAGGGTGCGGCAGATGCAGCGTGTCAATTGTCGGCAGTAGTGCCGACACAGAGGCCTGAGAGCTATCCCAGCGAAGCTGGATAAAAGCCCCTAAACCCGATGCTCGCTCGGGCAAGGGCTCTAAACATATGGTATGCGAACAGGCCGATAACAAAGCAGATGTCGTGCCCTGTGATCGCTTACCTTTTTTCACCCAATACCCGGGAGGACGAGCATGCATACCGAAGCGATCAGCACCCTGGTTTCAATCCCCACGGATCACGTAGTTCTTGAAGGCATGCTGGAACTGCCGGAAAATGCCGTTGGGGTCGTGCTCTTCGCCCACGGCAGCGGCAGCAGCCGCCACAGCCCCCGCAACAATTTCGTGGCGGAGGTCTTGCGCCGGGCCGGCACGGGCACCCTGCTTTTCGACCTCCTCACCAGCCGGGAAGAGAGCGTCTACGAGACCCGCTTCGATATTCCCCTGCTCACCAGGCGCTTGTTGGCCGCCACCCGCTGGGCCCGGCAATATGAGGCAACCCGTGCCCTGGCCATAGGCTACTTCGGGGCCAGCACCGGAGCGGCGGCCGCCCTGCAGGCTGCGGCCGAATTGCCCGAAACCGTGGCCGCCGTAGTCTCCCGCGGCGGACGTCCCGATTTGGCCGGAAAAGAGGCCCTGGGCCGGGTGCAATCCCCCACGCTTTTGCTGGTGGGCGGCTGGGACGAGGTCGTCATAGAGCTGAACCGAATGGCCCATGCCCTGCTGGCCGGGCCAAAGGAACTGGTCATCGTCCCCGGCGCCACCCATCTGTTCGAGGAACCGGGCACCCTGGAGGAGGTTGCGGAGCAGGCCGCCGCGTGGTTCAAGAAACATCTCGGC
>DASWIU010000297.1:0-5927 GCA_036397515.1 Desulfurivibrionaceae bacterium
CATCGACGACCCCTACCGCATCGAGTCCGCCGGAGAAACGCTCACCGGTCTCGGCCTGCTCGACCTTGCCACGGTGCTGGAAAGGGACAAGACCCTGACCCGGCAAAGCGGCAGCCATCTCGCCTCGGGCCTTGGGGTGCACGGCTATGAAATCCACCACGGCCAGAGCCGAGCGAAAGAGACCTGCGACATCCTCCGTTTCAGCAACGGGGAAAGCGGCGGGGTCGGCAACCCCTCCCAGACCATCTGGGGCACCTATCTGCACGGGATCTTCGACGCGGACCCCTTCCGGCGCTGGTTCATCGACCGATTACGGCACAGGCGGGGGCTTTCCCCGCTTAAAAAGGTCCAGGCGGCCTACGACCTGGAACCGGCCTTTGACCGGCTGGCCGAGGCGGTACGCAGCCAGCTCGACATGGATGCCATCTACCGGTTGCTGAAAAAATAATTAGTTTGCCAGGTAATCTCAGTCAGTCCTTTTCATCTGCAGTCAAAACCCCATTGACCCGTAGCCGAGCACCGGAGAGGCTGCCGAAAAGGGATTTGCACTGTTTGAGCGAAGCGAGTTTGCAAAGCCCCGGCAGCATCGAGGAGCGCAGGGCATCCCGCCTCCGGCGGGACAAGGGACACGGGTGCCTTTTCTTTGGTTCGTTTCTTTGGGCAAGCAAAGAAATGAACAGAAAGATGAAGTGTATTCCTTGGGATACTGAAATTGACTGGTAATCAGAAAAAATAAACGGTAACTGCACAGCGGCACTGCTGAACAGTTACAGGCTGGGTTCACGAGCCATTTGCGCCTCCAAGCTGGAGATACTACTTATAATGATCGGACTCGAATACCAGATCCTCATCGCCATCCTCCTGGACCAGCTGCTCGGCGACCCGCGCTGGCTGCCGCATCCGGTGCGGATCATCGGCGCGGCCTGCACCGGATGCGAGCGGCTCACCCGCGCCCTGCTTCCCCCGTTTGCGGCCGGAATCTGCTCCGTTGCCCTGATCCTGGGCCTCACCGGGGCAACGACCTGGGGTATGCTTGCAGGGGCGACCCTCCTCCACCCCTGGCTGGGCAGCCTGGTCTCCATCCTTCTCCTTTACACCACCATCGCCCTCCGCGATCTGGTGCGCCACAGCACCGAGGTCTACACACCCCTGGCGGCAGGCGATCTGCCCGAGGCCCGGAGAAGGGTAGGAATGATCGTGGGCCGGGACACCGCCGCTCTGGACGAGGAGGGGGTGGCCAGGGCAACAGTGGAGTCGGTGGCGGAATCCATGGTGGACGGGGTGACCGCTCCGCTTTTTTTCGCGGTGCTGGGCGGGCCCGTGGGGGCCATGCTCTACAAGGCGATCAACACCATGGACTCCATGTTCGGCTACAAAAACGAGCGGTACCGCGCCTTTGGCTGGGCCGCGGCCAGGCTGGACGATCTGGCCAACTTTATCCCGGCCAGGATTTCCTCCCTGATGATCCCGGCCGCCGCCTTCCTGCTCCGCCTGGATGCGAAAGGCGCCCTCTTCATCCTCCTGCGGGACCGGCGCAAACACGCCAGCCCCAACTCGGGCCATACCGAAGCGGCGGTGGCAGGCGCCTTGGGCGTGCAGCTCGGCGGGCCAAGCCCCTATTTCGGCAGGATGGTGGAGAAGCCCACCCTCGGCGAGGCCGTCCGGTCCATCGAGCCGCAAGACATCCTCCGGGCCAACCGGCTCATGCTGCTCTCTTCCGCCATCACCCTGCTGTTTTTCTTTATCCTGCTGCCTTAGGATTTGAACCGGCCAGCCCAAGAGGCTGACTCGACTTTCTCCGAGGAAACAAGCTGTTAATTCCGACTGTATTTTTCGGTCAACCCGCGGTATGATGGCTGCAAATTTCCCCAACAAACAGCTTGCTTCAACTCTAAGGACACGCATCATGGCCTGCCGCAGAGCTTACCAGGAAAAAACCGCCCGGTATCGGGCCATCCCCTTCCCGGCCCTCTTTTTTTTCCTGCTGATGGCCATCCCCTTCCCCGCGCCAACGGCTTGGGCCGAGGGAAATCCCCCCGCCAAACCACACCCAACGAAGACAAAGCCCAAAGCAACGGCGATCCGGAAAATTTCCTTCGATTACCGCATGCAGGCGGATGGCCATAATGAATTCCTGATTCTCGGCGATGGCCCCATAAAAAACTACAAGACCTTGCGGCTGGCCAACCCGCCGCGGCTGGCATTGGATATCCCAGGGGTCAGCCTGCAGGGGAACACGGTCGAGCTTCCGATCAACGGGCCGGAGCTGTCCCGCATCCGCATCGCCCACCACCCGGACAAGGTCCGTTTCGTCTTTGATCTGGCCGAGGGGAAAAACATCCGCAGCCGGGTGATTGAACAGGACAAGGGACTGAAGGTGCTGCTTTCCCTCCACCCGGACCAGACTCCTCCCGGGACTGCGGCGACAACCGATGCGCCAGCTTCCTTGCAGAAAACGCCCTCCCCCGCTTCCGGCCGGCAGCTCCAAACCCTGGCCTCCTCCGATCTGGAACAGCTCTTCGGAAGCCAGCGGGTCAACGTGATTTTTCATAAGACCCCGATCCGGGAGTTTGCCAAATACCTCTCGGAAAAAAGCGGCCGCCGCATCGAGGTGAGCCCGGATCTTGCCCTCTCGGTCTCCCTGAGGTTCACCGAGGTGCCCCTGCATACCCTGGTGAATGCCGCGGCAGACACCATCGGCTTTGTCCTCAGACAGGATAACGAGCGCATCATTCTGGCCCCGGCCGAGCCGCTGCCCCCTGCCGGCGGACAAAAAAAAAGGGAAGCCTCGTAAGAGACCTCCCCGCCTGGCGCCGGATGCTGCGGTAAGCCCGTTATTTCACCCCGTAATTCCCCAGGGCTTCCAGGTACGGCCCGAACAGATCGTTGTAATCGTTCATCCCCCTTTTCAGGATGATGGGAAAATGGCCGGCATCGCTGTCGTTCACCACCAGATTGGCGCTGTTGGCCAAGGCTTCCAGATCGTAGAGGGTACGGAATTCCGGGCCGATCAAGACATAATAGATATAACGCCGCCGGGCCATGGCCATCTCCCGCAGATGCTGGTGGACCGTGGAATCCTCAAGCTTCCCCCCCTCAAACCTGCTGTGCAGCACCACCGCCTCAAAATTCATGAACTGCATCTTGCCAATGGCCTCTTCCGCCGACCGGGCATAGGTGGGTTGGTAACCCATCTCGCCGAAGGCCATGGTCACCTGGGTGGTTATCTCCTCGTCCCCGATCATGATCAGGGCGTGCGGCACATTCTCAACCGCCTCTTTTTCGCTGTACACCCCGCTGGAGAGCCAACCGAGATCGGGCGGCTTGGGCGCATCGGGCGGCAGACGCACCGGCTGGGGTTTTTTCTGGATCGCGGCCACCATCCCCACCGCCGCCTGGTCCTCATCGCCGGTGTGCTCGGCGAAAAGCACGTCCATCAAGGCGCTCGTCGACTGACCGCCCACCGAGCCATTGCTGTGCAGCTCGATGGGCTGCTTGCATTTCGGACAGCCGATCTTCAGGGTTTTGCCCATGGACAACGAGGCCAGGGCGACCTTGATCTTTTCAAGCTGGGCTTCACTGAGCATGAGGCTATGTTGACAATGGGGACACTGAACAAGCATGGTTTCCTCCGATAGTACGCTGCCAGCTGCAAGCTATACGCTAACAGCTGTAGGCTGTAAAACGGCTCCTAAGCCGTTGTGACAAAATAGGCCGTCATCTGGAGGGCCTCAACGGCATAAGGAGCCGTAACGGAATGCTCCAGAAAGGAGCTATATTTCGTAACGGCTCCTAAAACCCAGAACGCCGCTTCTCTTCCTGCTTCACATCCATGCCCAGGCCGGTGATCCCGGTGGTGGACTCGCCCCGGGCGGACTTGATGCTGTCCAGCCCCCGGTTGACCGCGGTTTTCCGGGTGCAGTAGCTGGCCGCGGTCTCCTCGGTGATCAGGCCGTCCTCGTACAATTCCAGGATGTGCTGGTCAAAGGTCTGCCAGCCAAGGGCCTTGGCGTCGGCAATAATGTCGTAGAAGGTCTTGTCTTCCGTTTCCCCGTTCATGATTAGCTCCCGCACCCGCAGGTTCATGCCCATGATCTCGAAGGCAGCCACCCGGCCGCCGCCGACCTTGGGCAGCAGCCGCTGGCAGACGATCCAGCGGACGGTGTCCACCAGCCGGTTGCGCACCTGGGCCTGTTCCTCCTGCTCGAACATGCCCAAGACCCGGTTGATGGTCTGACCCGCATCCACGGTGTGCAGGGTGGAGAGGACCAGATGCCCGGTTTCCGCGGCGGAGAGGCCGATCTCCATGGTCTCCCGGTCGCGCATCTCGCCGACCAAGATGACCTTGGGCGCCTGCCGCAGGGCGGCCCGCAGGCCGGAGGCAAAGGTGTCGAAATCGTTGCCCAGCTCCCGCTGGTTAAAGGTCGCCATCTTGTGCTGGTGCACATACTCGATGGGATCTTCCAGGGTGACGATGTGCACCGGCTTCTCGTCGTTGATCTTGTCCAGCAGCGCGGCCAGACTGGTGGATTTACCGGAACCGGTGGCGCCGGTAACCAGGATGATGCCGTTGCGCTCCCCGGCCATTTTGTGGAAGAGCTTGGGCAGGTTCAGCTGGCTGATGGTCGGAATCTGCATCTCCAGCTTCCGCAGCACCGTGGAAAGATTGGTTTTTTGCGAGAAAATATTCACCCGGAACCGGGCCTTCTGCCCCAGCCAGTAGGAGAGATCGCAGGAACCGTGCTTGACCAGATCGTCGAGCAGCCTCTTGTTGCCGCCGATGAGGTTCAAGGCAAAGACCTCGGCCTGAAAAGGGGTGAGCGAGGGGACCGGCGGCTCCACCGCCACCGGCACCAGCTGCCCGGAGGTCTCCACCTGCAGGGGCTTGCCCACCGTGATGTTGAGGTCGGAGACATTGCCGTAGGTTTCCAGCATGCTGGTGATCCAGTAATCTATTTCCGTCTGTTTCATGGTGCGCCCTCTCCAACATGTTCAGTGGCTGGCCAACCCGATACCCTGCAAGGATTGTATAAGAACGGGCCGGATTCTGACAACTATTTCTTTTTCACCAGAAAATACAGATGGCCCGGATGTTTCATACTGCCGGCCGCCGCCTCGGCATAAAGCCCACCCCCCCAAAACAGGTCCAGCCGGCCTGGCCCGGTGATGGCGGAACCGGTATCCTGATTCACCACGAAACGGCCCAAGGGCTCCCAGCCGACAATCTCCCCGGCCGCATTGACCCTTGGCTTGCGGGTAGTGAGAAAAGCGAGGCCGCCGGGCGGAAAACAGCCCTGGTCCAGGGCCACCGAGCGGCCGGGGGTCAGGGGTTCGCCCAGGCAACCCAGGGGGCCGATGGCGGCATCATCCCCCCAGCGGAAGAAGACAAAGGACTCGTTATGGTGCAGGACCGCCTCCTGTTCCTCGGGGTGATCCTTGAGATAGCGGACGATCCTGGGCATGGTCGCCTCTTCCCGCCGCATCACCCCTTTTTCCACCAGTAGCCGTCCGATGCTGCGGTACTCGCGCCCGTTTTTCGCGGCAAATTGCACCCGCCGCAGCGAGCCGTCCGCCAGCTGTATTTGGCCGGAGCCCTGAATGTGCAGGATAAAGGCCTCCACCGGATCAGCCAGGTAGACCAATTCCTGCCCGGCCAGCAGCCGGCCTTTCTCGATCTCGGCCCGGGAAAAATAGGGCACCAGGCTGCCGTTCTCCATCCTCCCGATCTGCTTTTCCCTCCCCTTGCCGCCGGGAAGGGAAGCCAGATCCCCCGGCTTACGGTATATAGGATAGCGGTAAATAGCCGTCTTTACCAAGCTGGCCTTGAACAGGGGCTCAAAATAGCCGGTGAGGAACATCCGGTGGTCGGCAGCCCTGCCCGCTGCCTGGCACAGGGTGAATTCTTTTTTAAGGAGAGCGGTCAGGGC
>DASWIU010000298.1:0-10632 GCA_036397515.1 Desulfurivibrionaceae bacterium
TACACCGACCCGGTCTGCGGCATGAGCACGGAGGATCCTGAAGCGTTTACCCCTTATGAGCACGAGGGGCGGACCCATTATTTCTGCAGCCCCCGCTGCCTGGCACAATTCAAGGAGAATCCCGCCGCCTATGGGGGAGAGGAAGCAAAGAAACAGCCCATAATCCATCAATCCCCCGGCGCAGGGAAATACACCTGTCCCATGCATCCCGAGGTGGTGCGGGATGGTCCAGGCAATTGCCCCAAGTGCGGCATGGCCCTTGAACCGATTATGCCCCCGTCCCCCGGAGCGGGAAAAACCGAATACACCTGCCCCATGCACCCGGAAGTAGTGCGGGAGAGGCCGGGGAATTGCCCGAAATGCGGCATGGCCTTGGAGCCTCGTTCGCTCTCCGCCGCAGGGGAAGAGGCGAACCCGGAGTACGAAGACATGCGCCGCCGGTTTCTGGTCGGGGCAATTTTCACCGTGCCGGTGGTGATCATCGCCATGCGTGGGCTGATTCCGGGCGCCCGCCTCCTTGATGCCCTGGCCTCGGCCCAAGTCTATCAGTGGCTGGAACTTCTGCTCGCGACCCCGGTGGTGCTGTGGGCCGGGTGGCCTTTTTATGTCCGGGGTGTGCAGTCGGTGGTCAACAGAAGCCTCAACATGTTCACCCTCATCGGTCTTGGCGTCTCGGTGGCCTATGCCTATAGCCTGGTTGCCGTGCTTTTCCCCGGCCTGTTTCCCGACGCCATGCTCACCCCTGAAGGGATGGTGGGGGCTTATTTTGAAGCGGCGGCAGTGATCGTAACCCTCATTTTATTGGGCCAGGTTCTGGAATTGCGAGCCCGGAGCCGCACCGGCGCCGCGATCAAGGCCTTGCTCGGCCTGGCGCCCAAGACGGCCAGGAAGGTTTTTGCCGACGGCAGGGAAGAGGATATCCCCCTTGAGCATGTCCAGGCCGGTGACCGCTTGCGGGTGCGGCCCGGGGAAAAGATCCCGGTGGATGGCGTGGTCCTGGAAGGAGCCAGCAACGTGGACGAATCGATGATTTCCGGCGAGCCGCTGCCGGTGAGCAAAAAAAGCGGCGATCCGGTGGTCGGCGCCACGGTGAACAGCACCGGTTCCTTTATCATGCAGGCCGAACGGGTGGGCAGCGACACCGTGCTGGCCCGCATCGTCCACATGGTGGCCGAGGCCCAGCGCTCCCGGGCCCCGATTCAGAAATTGGCCGATATCGTATCGGGCTATTTCGTGCCGGTGGTGATTGCCGTTGCCGCGGCCTCTTTTACGGTTTGGTTTTTCTGGGGCCCGGAACCGCGTTTGGCCTATGCCCTGATCGTGGCGGTTTCGGTCTTGATTATTGCCTGCCCTTGCGCCCTGGGGCTGGCCACCCCCATGTCGATCATGGTGGCCACCGGCAAGGGCGCCACCATGGGGGTGCTGTTCAAAAACGCCGAGGCCATCGAAACCCTGCGCAAGGTCGATACCCTGGTGGTGGACAAAACCGGCACCCTCACCGAGGGAAAACCGAAATTGGTGGAAGTGGTTTCCGCCGAGGGGTTTGCGGAAGCCCCCCTTTTGTCTTTAGCGGCAAGCCTTGAGCAAGGAAGCGAGCACCCTCTGGCCGCGGCTATTGTCGATGGCGCCCGGGAAAGGGGGGCGGAGATCGGCGAGGTGCACGACTTCAACTCCCACACCGGCAAGGGGGTTTCCGGCAAGGTTGGCGAGCAGCAAGTATTATTGGGTAATGCGAAATTGTTGGCGGACTTCCAGGTCGCCCCCGGGGCCTTGCTGGAAAAGGCCGAGGTGATGCGAGCCGAGGGGCAAACCGTCATGTTCGTTGCCGTGGACGGCAGGATCGCCGGCCTGCTGGCGGTTGCCGATCCGATCAAGGCAACCACCCCGGAGGCCATCAAGCAACTGCATGGCGAGAAAATCCGGGTGGTCATGCTTACCGGGGACAATAAGGTTACCGCCGAGGCCGTGGCCCGGAAGCTTGATATCGACGAGGTGGTGGCCGAGGTGCTGCCGGAGGAAAAAGCGGCGATCGTCAAGCGGTTCCAGCAGGAAGGCAAGGTGGTGGCCATGGCCGGCGACGGCATCAACGATGCCCCGGCTCTTGCCCAGGCCCAGGTCGGGATTGCCATGGGCACCGGTACGGATGTCGCCATGGAAAGTGCCGGCGTTACCCTGGTGAAGGGCGACTTGCGCGGCATTGCGCGGGCCCGCAAGCTTTCCCGCGCCACCATGGCCAACATCAGGCAGAACCTTTTCTTTGCCTTTATCTACAATGCGTTGGGTGTGCCGGTTGCCGCCGGGGTGCTGTTCCCCTTTTTCGGCATCCTGCTCAGTCCGATGATCGCGGCGGCGGCCATGAGCTTCAGTTCGGTGTCGGTGGTGACCAATGCCTTGCGGCTGCGCCGGGTTAAGCTCTGAGACAACCCATGCAAGCCTCGCCAGGACACTATCTGCCTCCCGCCACCGGGCAAGACCGCTGCTACGATGAAGGGGGCAACGAAATTACCTGCCTGGGCAGCGGGCAGGACGGGGCCATAGGTTACGGGCGCGATTGGCCGAGGCCACGTTTCCGGGTCGAGGGGGAAGTGGTGGAGGATGCCCTGACCGGCCTCTGGTGGACCAGAAATGCCAATCCCCACGATTTCCCGCTGAGCTGGGGAGAAGCCCTGAAGCTGGCGGCGGCCATGAACGTCGAAAAGGCCTTTGGTTACAGCGACTGGCGGCTGCCCAACCGGCACGAACTCCTGAGCCTGATCAGCTATCAGGCCAGAAAGCCGGCCCTGCCCGCCGGCCACCCCTTCGACAACCTCTTTCTCGGCTGGTATTGGACCTCGACCACTGCCGCCATCGCTCCGGCCTATGCCTGGTATATTCATCTGGAAGGGGGGAGAATGTTCTATGGCCGCAAGGACCAGGAGTATCTGTTCTGGCCGGTCCGCGGCCGAAGCGAGGTGCTGGCCGCAACCGGGCAGGAACTCTGCTATAATCAGGAAGGTGGCATCATTGCCTGCCGGGGCAGCGGTCAGGATGGCGAGTTCCGGTACGGCATGGCCTCTCCCGAACCCCGTTTTCTGGTGGAGGGAGAAACGGTGCGCGACCACCATACCGGCCTGATCTGGTTGCGGGACGCCGATTATCCCAAGGAAGCGATGACCTGGCAGCAGGCCCTGCAAAGGGTGGAGCAAATAAACCGGGAATATGTCGGTGGCCGCGGCGACTGGCGGCTGCCCTCGATCAACGCCCTGGAGTCGCTGGTGGATTGCAGCCGCCACAGCCCGGCCCTGTCCGGCGATCATCCCTTTGTCGATCCCCGGGAGGTCTATTGGTCCTCCACCACCAGTTTTTTTGAAACGGATTGGGCCTGGGCGCTGTATCTCCACAAGGGCGCCCTGGGGGTCGGCCATAAGCCGAGCGCGAATTTTTCCGTCTGGCCGGTCCGCGGACCCGGCTGATCGGGGGAGGCGGTTGCACAAAAAACTCCGTTCAGCCGGCCGCCGCGGCGGGGCGGGCAAGTCGCATCCCTTTTGGCTGTTGCCCCAATAACGAGGAGGAAAAATTATGGCGCATGATCACCTGGCCCAGTCCCCTAAAAATTTCAGGTTCAATTTCGGGCTCTTGGTTTTCACCCTGGTGGCGGGATTTTTCCTGGTGGCGGAGCATAAGGCCCATCTGCTGGGATTGTACACGGAGCACGAGGTGCATATTCTGAACGCGCTTCCCTATCTGCTCCTGCTGCTCTGCCCCCTCATGCACCTGTTCATGCACGGCGGAGGCCATGGCGGCCATGGGCATGGCGACAGGAAATAAGGAAAAAAATACAGGGAGGGAACATGGAACACGCTGCTCCGGCCTACGGGCTCTGGCCGTTGGTCTTCATCAATTCGGCGGTTTTTATCATCTTCGCCTTCAGTTTCACCAAGCCGAAGACCAAGCGCGACTGGCGCTCCTTCGGGGCCTTTGCCGCCTTCATCGTCGCCCTGTTTGCCGAGATGTACGGCATTCCCCTGACCATCTATTTCCTGTCCGGCTGGCTGGCAAGCCGTTATCCCGGGTTGGACCCTTTGGGCCATGACGCAGGGCATCTCTGGTATACTATTCTGGGGCTCAAGGGCGACCCCCATCTCAACCCGATCCATCTGGTTAGCAACGCCCTGGTCTTTGCCGGTTTCTTCCTGCTGGCCGCGGCCTGGAAGGTGCTTTACCGGGCCCAGCAAGAGCACAGTCTCGCCGTCACCGGCCCCTACGCCCGTATCCGCCATCCCCAGTATGTCGCCTTCATGCTGATCATGTTCGGCTTCCTCTTGATGTGGCCGACCCTGTTGACCCTGGCGATGTTTCCGGTGCTGGTCTGGATGTATGCCCGCCTGGCGAAAAGCGAGGAAGCCGAGGCCCTGGCCGGGTTCGGCGAGGCATACGAACGGTATAAAAGAGACACCCCCGCGTTCTTCCCCCGAGTCGGGACTGGGCGGTGATTTTATCTTTCGCTCGGATGGGCCTGGAAGCAATGGCTTCCAGGCATGGCAATCAAAAAAAGTAAGGAGAACACCATGAAAAAGATGATGATCGGAACCGCGCTGTTGTTGACCTTCGCCGTAACCCCTGCTTGTGCTGTTGATGAGCATCATCTGGACAAAAACGGCGACGCGGCCAAGGCGCCCGCGCCCGCGCAGGCCATGACGGATGAGAAGGCGGCCCAGGATCAGGCTGCCGCGGACAAGATGATGCAGGAGATGGATGCCCGCATGCAGCGCATGCAGGAACTGCGCAAGAAGATGCTGGAGGCGAAAACCCCGGCCGAGCGGCGGAAACTCAGGCAGGAGCACATGGCGGAAATGCAGAAGGGCATGCAGGCCATGCAGGGCATGATGGGCGGCCCTGGCATGATGATGGGTGGCAAAGGCGGCATGATGGGCGGCGGCATGATGGGCGGGAAAGGCGGGATGATGGGCGGCCAGGGTGGCCAAGGCATGATGATGGGCGGCAAGGGTGGAATGATGGGTGGTCAGGGCATGATGATGGAGCAATGCATGAGCACCATGGAAAAAAGGATGCAGATGATGCAGGAAATGATGCATGGGATGATGGACCAGCAGAACATGATGATGAAGAAATAGCCTGTACTTCCCCTTTCTTTTCCGGATGGCGCCGCTCCGGTTTTCTATAGTATTATAAAGAAAAAGCGGAGCGGGCGCTGCCCTTCGGCGGGGAAGCGTTGTGGAAAAAAGACGCAGCCACGGGGAGGAAAGGATGGCGGAACAGAAACATCTGAGTGAAGAAGACGCCAAGAAGCAGTTGCGGCATTTTTTTGCGGAGATGCCCCACACCATCCCCCTGGTTCTTTTCTGCGAGCCGGCGGGGAAAAATGCGCCGTTCGCCGAGGGGGCCAGGCAGGTCATTCGCGCTGTCCGCGAGTTGACCGATAAGGTGACCCTGCGCGAGTATAATCTGGACCATGCGCTGGCCAAGGAGTGGGGGATCAGCCGGTCGCCCACCCTGGTCTTTGCCCAGGAAGCCTTCAAGATCCGCTGGCTGGGCGCGCCCTTGGGGCATCAGGTGCAGACCTTCATGGAGGCGCTCAGCATTATCGGCTACCAGGAGCCGGGCTTGAGCAAGGAGGCCCTGAAGGTCCTCGCCAAGCTGGACTCGCCGCGGGCGCTCAAGATTTTTGTCAGCCCCACGTGCCCCTATTGCCCCCAGGTGGCAGCCAACGGCATCCGCGCCGCCGTGGCGCGGCCCGATCTTATCTCCCTTGAAATTATCGATATCCTGGCCAATCCGGACTTGGCTGATCAGTATGAGGCCCAGAGCGTGCCCCAGGCCTTTGCCAACGAAAAGCAGATCGGCCTGGGCGCCCAGCCGGAGGAGCTTTTTGTCGCCTCCCTGGTGGCGTTGGAGCCGCAACGGATTTTCATCCCGGACAGCGATGCCGAGGAGATCGTCTGTGATCTGGTCATTGTCGGCGGCGGGCCTGCCGGTCTGACCGCGGGCATCTACGCCGCCCGGAGCGGCCTGCAGGCGGTGGTCGTGGAAAAAGGGGTGCTCGGGGGGCAGATCGCCACCACCCCCATGGTGGAGAACTATCCGGGCTTCACCCAGGTGGGCGGCAAGACCCTGGTGGACATCATGGTGACCCATGCCCTGGAATATGTGAAGATCTTCCCCGGCGAAGAGGTGCAGACCATTGTGCCGGGCGAGGTGTTCACGGTTACTACCAACCGGCGGCGCTACAAGGCGCGGGCGGTGCTGCTGGCCACCGGCGCGGGCAACAAGCGGCTCGGGGCGGGAGGGGAGGAACGGCTGGCCGGGCGCGGGGTCAGCTACTGCTCGACCTGCGACGGCCCGCTTTTCAAGGGGAAAAAGGTGGTTATGGTGGGCGGCGGCGACAGCGCCGTGACCGAGGCCCTGCATCTGCACAACATCGGAGTCGAGGTGACCATGGTGCACCGGCGGGAGAAATTGCGCGCCCAGGAACGGCTCCTTGCCACCCTGCGGCAGTCCGATATCCCGGTGCTGTTCAACACCGAGGTTGTTGAGATTCTGGGCGCGGCCAGGGTGGAAGCGGCGCGGCTCAAAAACAACCAAACCGGCGAGGAGTCCACCCTGCCGGTGGCGGGCGTGTTCATCGCCATCGGCTTTGCTCCGGCCGTGGAGCTGGCCCAAAGCCTCGGGGCCGAGCTGACCCCGGACGGCTATATCAAAAAGGATGAGCGCCACCGGACCACGGTGCCGGGAATCTACTCGGCAGGCGACGTGGAGGGCGGCTTCAAGCAGATCGTCACCGCCGCGGGCCAAGGCTCCGAGGCAGCGCTCGCCATCTTCGAAGACCTGATCAATCCCTACTGGACGGTTCAGAAAAAGCGGTAGATCACCGAGGTTGCCACTGCCATAAGCAGAACCAGGAGAGTGCCGACCGCGCAGGCCGCGCCCAGCAGCCGGTGGCTCAGCCTTTCGCGGCGGTTTTCCTGATACCCCAGCAGCAGGCCGCAGAGGATGCCCGTTGCCATGCCGCCGCCGTGGGCCCAGTTGTTGATCCCCGGCACCAGCAGGCCAAAGACGAAGATACTTATGGCCCAGCCACCGATCTGCTGGTACACCTGCTGCCCATAGCTGCCGCCCCGGCTTTTTCCGTAATAGAGGGCCGCGCCGATCAGGGCGCAGACCGCGGCCGAAGCGCCGATGGTAAAAGGGATCCCGGCCAGGTAGGAGAGCAGAAAACCGCCGATGCCGCCCAGGGTGTAGATGCTGAACATCCGGGCCAGCCCGTATTCCTGGATCACCAGGGGGCCGATCTGCCGCAGGGCGATGAGGTTGAAGACGAGATGGAGCAGGCTGCCGTGCAGGTAGCTGGCGGAAACCAGCGACCACCAGCGGTGCAGGGCCTCGATGGGCATGGTGCCGGTCGCCCCCAGCAGCAGGAGGCTGCGGCTGTCCGGGGAAAGAAAGCCGAAGGGGTTCATGCCCAGGGACGTGCCGCCGGGATTTAGAATCAGCGAGAGGACAAAGAGGGCGATGTTGAGGCCGCTCAAGCCGGTGAGAAAGAAATCCTGGTCATGGAACAGGCGGAGGGCCGCATTGTTTTTCCACCAGGCGCCGGGAGACCTGAGGCCGCAAAAGGGGCAGCGGGGTTCATCCCGGCTGATGAGGCGGCGGCAGTTGGGGCAAAGCTGTGATTTCTTCTGAGAGGCAGTCATAGGGCGGCTTTGGTAGTTATTGCTCCGGTGGTTAAATATTGAAAGGTTTATCGCGGCTGAAGCCGCTCCTACCGGGCCGGAGCATATCGGTTGTTTGTAGGAGCGGCTTCAGCCGCGATAGCTATCGGCAGCTTTGCATAGTTAACACCGGAGCAATAATAAGGTCATTTTTTGTCGCCCCAGCTAACCATACCCGGTCTGAAAAAACCAGAAAAAGCGTGACTGCATGGCCGAGTCATTCGAGGAGACCATGATGGGCGCGCAGCCTCTTTTTTCCATGCGGGATTTTTACGGCGGTAGCCTCCAGGCCCGGCTCGGTGTGGCCCAAAGGCTCTCTCCCGAGCTTGCCCCGATCCTGGCCGGAGACGAACCGTTTGCCCGGATGCTGGCCCAGGCGGTGCTCGGTCAGCAAGAGTTGGCCAGGGTCATGGCCGATCTTGACCTGGGAGCCCTTTGCGTTGCATGCGGGGCCAAGGGTGGAGGCGGCTGCTGCAGCAGCTTCATGGCCGGAGAGAACGATGTCTCCCTGTTGCTGATCAATCTCTTGGCCGGGGTTCCCGTTGCCGTCCTGCGGGAGGATGCGGAATGCTGTTTTCTCGGGGAGAGGGGGTGTCTGCTCCTGTTCAAACCCATGTTCTGCCTGAACTATAACTGCCAACAGATCAGGCAGAGTGCTGGCCCAGCCCGGATGCAGAGGCTGGACCAGGCTGCTGGCCGTCTGCTTCAGCTGCAGTATGCGCTGGAGCAACTGCTGCTGGCGTTTCTCCGGCAACGGGGCACGTTGATCGGCTGATTTTCAGGCGGGCGGCGTTTTCTGGTCCGGCGTTGTTATTTTTTCCCGGCTGGGTGGTCTCCGTGCCGGCATCTTCCCGGGATTTCGTGAAATTGGGTGTGCGAGGTCACGAAATAACCTGTTGATGGAACCGGGAAAAAATGATTGTATCGTGGGGCGTATTGATCCGGGGCCCGAATTGGACCAAAGTGAGGCCGGATCATGGAGAGAAAACAACTGTATTCGGAGGAAAAGCATGGAGTGGCAGGCCCTGGACTGGCATACCCGCATCGCGGTGCTCTTTATCGCCGGCGGTGCCGTGATCATCGGGATCAGCATCTTCCAGTTGCGGAAGCTGTTCAAGGCAACCCCGCTCATTGCCGAACGGAGCCAGCGCTATGTGCTCCGATTTCTCAAGGTAAACCGGCTGCTGATGTTTGTTTTTCTGGCGGGCTATATCGTGGTCGCCATGAGCGTGATTCTCGGCAAGGCGAGCCTCGGCATGCTTTCGGTCAGTATTATCTTTCTCCTGGGCGCGGTCTTCGTGTTGCTTGGCATTTCACTGCACGCCAGGATGATCAGCGAGATTCAGCGGACCATTCAGGGGCTGCTGCCCATCTGTATGGAATGTAAAAAAATCAGGGCGACGGGCGCTGATTCCGGGGCGCAGGAATCCTGGAAGGAGATCGAATCGTATATCTCCCAGCGGACAGATGCCAGGTTTTCCCACGGCATCTGTCCGCAATGTCTTGATAAGGTCCGTCAGCGCAGAAGGTAGCCGCTCCTTGTCATTTCCCCCTTGTTAGCAGCCTTCCACGGCCTTGCTTTTCTTCTTGGCCGGAGCGGCAGTCTCGGCCGGGGCTGCCTTCTGCTTCGGAGCCGCCGCTGCTTTATGGCAGGCGATGCAGGCGGTGGGGCCCTTCTTGCCGTTTATCCCGGTGGTGTGGCAGGTCTTGCACCGGGCATGGAACACGTCCATGGGCTTCTGGAGTTTGGCATTGGCAAACTTTTCGTTGTGGCAGCTTGCACACTGCAGTCCGTCTGTTTTTCCCAGGCCGGCGATGGCCGCCTCGTTTAAGGGCTGGTGCTTGGCATCGTGATGGCAGGCAGTGCAGTCAAGGCCAAGGGCGGTGTGTTTGGCATGGCTGAAAAGGGCGGGTTTTTTGCCCTTGATCACCAGGTCCTGGGCCGGGGCCGTGGTCTTGCCGGCGGCCGGGGTGGCGGCTGCGTGCAGGTTGGTCACGGTCAGGCCAGCCGCGCACACCATGGCAAGGGCAATCATTGTTTTTTTCATGGTCGTTCCTCCTAAGGTTGTTGGTTTTTTGTTTTCAGGGTGGCTCCAGCGGAGGCCCTCTCCTGTTGATGGTATCCTATCCACCATCCGGCGGTTTTTCTAGAGGACATAGGGTGATGTCTGGCGACATCGGTTGCCGGGCAGGGGATGTCGGGTGGCTGTGTCGGGTAGCCGGCGATTTCCATTGCCCCTGCTTTGGCGGGCGTGGTAGTCTGGCGCCCGGTGAAAAGAGGGCAAACAGCGCGGTTGCGCTATTGATAATCGGACAGGGAAGATGACGCAGCAGAAAACAAGCAAAAAAACGGAGCTCCTGGCTCCGGTGGGGAGTCTGGAGTCATTTTTCGCCGCCTTGGAGAACGGGGCCGATGCCGTGTACTGCGGCCTGAAGGATTTTTCCGCCCGGGCCAAGGCCAAGAATTTCACGGTGCCTGAGGTGGAGAAGATGACCGTCCATGCCCACCGCCAGCACCGCCGCCTCTACATCGCCCTCAACACCCTGATCAAGGAAAAGGAGCTCCCCCAGCTGGTGGGGATTCTCGCCGACCTGGCCGGAATCGGGATCGACGGCCTGATCATTCAGGATCTCGGGGTCTGGCGGCTGGCCAAGAATCATTTCCCCCAATTGCCCTTGCACGCCTCAACCCAGCTGGCCGTGCACAACGCGGCCGGGGTCAGGATGCTGGAACAGATGGGTTTCACCCGGGCGGTCCTGGCCCGGGAGCTGTCGCTTACCGAGATCGGCGCCATCCGCCAGCAGAGCACCATCGAACTGGAGCATTTTGTCCACGGGGCGCTCTGTTTTTCCGTTTCCGGCCAGTGCTTGTTTTCTTCCGCGGTCAGCTCAATGAGCGGCAACCGGGGCCGCTGCGCCCAGC
>DASWIU010000299.1:0-6704 GCA_036397515.1 Desulfurivibrionaceae bacterium
TTTGTCGGGGCCCTGCTCGCCACCGGCGGACCTCTCTCTCTGGCCAGGGCGTGGATTTCCGCGGTAACCGGCGGATGAAAAGCAAAATGTCGGCACCCCCGCGGCAAACGGTTTCCATGCCTGTTGCGCTCGCCATGGCAAGGGTAAAGGTAAAAAAGAAATGCCATGCCTTTCTTGGAGGCCCGGAGCACAACACCGATGTCGGCCATGAGATTTCCAAGGCCGGCTTGGGGGTTATTCTCTGCGCCGGAGCGATCATCGGCTTGAGCGGCTTCTTCTTTCTAGTCGGAGGCCTTATCAAGAGTGGCGGAATCACAGGCTTTGTAAAAGGCTGGCTTACCGCCTTCACCGGCATCTAATCGCAAAATCTCCCCAAGAAGCAGCAGCAAAAAGCCGGAGCGTAACCCGGCAGACAAACAGGCCCGGGCGTACCTTGCGTACGTTTCGGGCTTTTTTTTCAGTTATGATTGGCAACAGTGTCCGGATGCATTCACCCGCTCTTCCTCACCGCCGTGCTTGGCCTTGCTCAACCCTTTTCCTCCGTCTCCGCAGGCTATAAAATATTCCAATCCATTCCGTAATCGCCCGGATCGCTTCCTGTGTCGCCCTGATTGATTGCCAGGCAGGCATATCGACACGAAAAAGACCCTCCTCCAGCACTGTTTCGCCCCATTCAGGGGCTTATTGTCCGCTGATTAATAGTGCCGACATGATAGTTAATTTATCCAATAACTAACCATTTTTATTCCATTGTGTAATCCCTGGTATCCCCCGAAAATATTAAAAAGGAAGACTGTAAATATGGTTTCCGCGGAAATTATTCATTTAAGAAGTTCGATCATTGCGCAGGGAAAAAATGCCTTTGAAACAGCCCCTTAAATTTTATGCCTGCTGGTAATGGGCTTAGTGGGAAAAGCAATTGACCCGGTTGAAACCGGGTCGGCCTGTTGGCAGCAACCTATTTTGTGGGGGAATTGCTTGTCGCCGATGGACGGCTCACTCTGGCCAGGAACTGGATTTTCGCGGTAATCGGTGACAAAAAAACAAACATAAGGAGGGGCAAAACATGAAAAGCAGATCAAGTGAACACCGACGTTCGATTCCTTTCCCACTCATGGCGATTTTTGCCATTTCCGCCGTCACGTCCTGGACCTCCGGGGCGGCGTTGGCGGCGACCCCGCTGGACCCGACTCTCATCCCGAAATACGTCACGCCCCTGGTCATTCCGCCGGTTATGAACTCTACCGGCACCCCGAACACCTACGACATTGCCGTCCGAGAATTCAAGCAGCAGATTCTGCCGGCCGGCCACCCGGCCACCCGGGTATGGAGTTACGGCCCGACCGCGGATCCCATCCCCGCTGTGGCGCCGGCCGCCAATTCCCAATTCAATTACCCCGCCTATACCATTGAAACAAACGCCAACACGCCGGTAAATGTGCGCTGGCGCAATGAACTGGTCGCCATTGACCCCGGCACCGGCCATCCCTACCCCAATGGCGACCCGCGCCGCACCTTTCTTCCCCATTTCCTGCCGCTCGATCAAACCCTGCACTGGGCCAATCCACCGGCAAGCGGATGCATGGACGGCACCAACCGGCCGGACTGCGCGACCCTGAATCCCTTTCCATACCAGGGCCCGGTACCCATGGTCACCCACCTCCACGGAGCGCATGTGGATCCCCATAGCGACGGCTATCCCGAGGCCTGGTGGCTGCCGGCAGCCAGTAATATCCCCGCGGGCTATGCCCGCACGGGAACCATCTTCGACGATGCCACGGGAACCAACCCGGGCAATCTCGGCTATGCCGATTATACCTACCGCAACGATCAGCCGGCCACCACCCTCTGGTTCCATGATCACAGCCTGGGTATAACCCGCGCCAATGTTTATGCCGGCCCGGCAGGTTTCTGGCTGATCAGGGGCGGCGCCAATGACGGGGCCAAGAACGGCGCAACCAATCAGCCGGCCGTGCTGCCTGGTCCGGCGCCGGTGGCAGGGGAAACGGTCGCGGCCCTCAACACCCCGTCGAATCCGGTGCGCAACAAAATCCGGGAAATACCCATTGTCATTCAGGATCGGTCGTTCAATACCGACGGCACGCTCGATTATCCCGATAGCCGTACCTTTTTCGACGGCTTTGCCGGCCCCTATGTTCCTTACAGCGATATCGCGCCGACCTGGAACCCAGAGGCCTTCTTCAATACCATGGTGGTCAACGGCACGACCTGGCCTACCATGCAGGTGGCCCCGGCCAAATACCGGCTCCGGCTCCTCAACGGCTGCAACTCCCGGTTCCTGAACCTGGCCCTGTTCGAACTGAAACAGGCTCCCAACAATAAAACAAAATACGGCACCGAGCTGCCCATGTATCAGATCGGCGCAGAGCAGGGCTTTTTGCCGAAGGTAGTGGAAATCAAGAGCGGCTTCGCCACCTTTCTGCCGGGCAACGGCACCATCCCCAAACGGACCAAGGCGCCTCGCGATCAGCAGGCGCTGCTCATGGGGCTGGCCGAACGGGCGGACATCATCGTTGATTTCAGCGGCTTTGCCAACGGCACGATCATCCGCATGATCAATACGGCCCCGGACGCCCCGTTCGGCGGTTTTCCGGATCTGCCCGCCGACCCGCAAACCACCGGCCAGGTCATGGAGTTCGTAGTCAATTCGGCTCTCACCCTGCCTTCCGACGCAACGACTACCTCGCCGTTCAATCTGGTCCTGAACACGGAACAGCCGCTCGGCGCTCCCACGGTTACCCGGAAGGTATCCCTCAACGAGGAAGAGTCGACAACGGTCTGCGTTGACCCGCTTACCAACCTCGTTATCCCCGGCGCGACACCGCCTAATTGTGGCGCCGGTGTTCCCATCGCGCCAAAGGCAGCCAAGCTGGGGGTCGTCGATCTGACCAGCCCGGCTGCTCCCGTGGGGATTCCCCTCGCGTGGAGCGATGAAACAAGCGTAAGCCAGCCGGCGCAGATAACCCTGCAAAGCGGCGCGGTGATGACCATCAACGTCAGCGAGAATCCGACCGCCGGCAACAACGAGATTTGGGAGATCTACAACTTTACGGTGGACGCGCATCCGATCCATCTGCATCTGGTGCGCTTCGAGGTGATAAACCGCGAGATATTCGACCCGCTTTTCGGTATCCCCGGCACCTTCCGCAATAAGCGGCCCACCAGACAGGGACATCAGGTCTTCGATCCGCTGTCCGCCATTACCTCCCCCGAAGCGGGAGAAACGGGATACAAGGACACGGTTATCGCCTACCCAGGCCAGATCACGCGGGTCAAGGCGGTGTTCGATATTTCCGGGCTCTACGTCTGGCACTGCCATATCCTGGAGCATGAGGACAATGAAATGATGCGGCCCTTTGTGGTTTCGCCGTAATAATCAAGCCGATGTTCTTGCCAGGGGCCGCAAAGAGGCGGCCCCTGGTACATTACCGCCGTAATCCCGGCACGCATCATTATTCAGAACAGATAAAAATCCTGGCTTGGCCCGGGCGTACTCTGCGTACGTTCCGGGCTTTTTTCATTTATGATTGGCAGCAGGATACTGCTTCCAGTACAATAAAGAACACCGGAGAGGCATCCCGGAAAGCCGGACAACGCCAAGCCTTCGCGTGCAAGCGCACCGCGAGCAAAAAGAGGTTGCCATGACCAAAGTTATCTACACGCTCTTCCTCCTCGCTGTGCTCGGGGTTATCGGCTTTGCCACCGCGCTTTTCTGGCGGCTGGAAAACACCAGCCCCCCCCTGAAATACAACGATTTTTTGACCAGCCTGGAGAACAACGAGGTTGCCGAAGTACACCTCAAGGGCGGCAACATCTCGCTCACGGATATTTACGGCCGTGAATTTTCCACCTTTTCTCCCGATGTGGGCGATCTCATGGGCAAACTTACCCAAAAAAAGATCGCCATCACCGCGGAAGACGACCGCCCCTCGCCATTCTGGAACCTCTTTACCGTCACGCTGCCGATCAGCGTTATCCTGATCGGCTGGCTGTTGCTGATGCGGACCCAGCAGCGGAGATCAGGAGATGAACTTGATTTCGCCAAGGACAAGGCGATTCATTTCGGCAAGAACAACATCCCCATCACCTTTGACGACGTTGCCGGCATCCCGGAGGCAAAGGAAGAACTCCAGGAGATTGTCAACTTCCTCAAGGAACCGAAAAAATTCAGCCGCCTCGGCGCCAGCCTGCCCAAGGGCGTTTTGCTGCAAGGCCTTCCCGGCACGGGCAAAACCCTGCTGGCCAAAGCCATTGCCGGCGAAGCCGGGGTCCCGTTTTACAGCTTCAGCGGCTCGGACTTCGTGGAGATGTTCGTGGGGGTTGGCGCCTCCAGGGTTCGGGATCTTTTCCGGGAAGCCAAGAAAAACGCCCCCTGCATCATCTTTATCGACGAGATCGATGCGGTCGGCGCGCGCCGCAGCGCGGCAGGGTCGGTGGGCGGCCAGGATGAACGGAGCCAGACCCTCAACGCTCTGCTCGTCGAGATGGATGGCTTCAGCCGTGACGACACCATCATCGTCCTGGCCGCCACCAACCGGCCGGATATCCTCGATCCGGCCCTGAGACGCCCGGGCCGTTTTGACCGGCAGATCACCATCCTGCCCCCGGATGTAAAGGGACGGCTGAAAATCATCCAGGTCCACAGCCAACGGGTAACCATCTCGGAAGGTGTCGATCTGGCCGAGGTTGCCAGAAGCACCCCCGGCTTTACCGGCGCCGAGCTGGCCAACCTCGTCAACGAGGCCGCCCTGATCGCGGCACGGGAAAACAAGGCGGGCATCGAAGCGAGCGATTTCAACGAGGCCAAGGACCGGATCCTCATCGGCGTCGAGCGCAAGGGGTTCGTGATCAGCAAGGACGACCGGCGGACCATGGCCTATCACGAGGCCGGACATGCCATTGTCGCCCGCCATCTTCCCGGGGCCGACCCCATCCAGAAGATCACCATTATCCCCCGGGGCCGGGCCATGGGCCATACCCAGCAGCAAAGCCTGGTAGACCGCCAGGCCTACACCAAGGAATACCTGCAGGCCCGAATCACCATCCTCATGGGCGGCCGGGCCGCGGAACGGATCGGCCTCGACCAGCAGACCACCGGCGCGGAGGACGATCTGCTGCGCGCCACCCAGATCGCCACCAAGATGGTGTGCCAGTGGGGCATGAACGAGGTCGTCGGCCCCCTGGCCTATGCCAAATCCGACGAGGGCTTTCTCGGCGACCAGGCAAGCCAGCTGATCTACAGCGAAACCACGGCCAGGCACATCGACATGGAGGTGCGCAAGCTGGTGGAGGATAGCTACCAGAAAGCCCACGCCATCCTCCAGCAGGAAAAAGGTTTCCTACGACATCTTGCGGAGATTCTCCTGCAAACCGAAACCCTGGATCGGGAGGAGATGGAGATAATCTTTGAATGCTCCCAGAAAAAACAGGCTTCGGAAACAGCGGAATCCAGCGAGGGCAAGGTCCACGAATGCATGACCTGCCCGGCCGCCAGCCATTGCGCGCATCTGCCCTCGCCAGGCGAGTACGACTGAAAACAAAAGCCTCAGAACCAAGACATCTCGTAGGTTTTTCCCATGTTTTTTTGCGATATTGCAATAGCCCAAAAAATTGACATTTTATGTTTCAGCAAATCTTAACTATTATTTAATTATGCAATGCTAACACCTTAAAGTGACACGTAACTTACTAAAATTATTTGTTTTTTCTTTGCATACATCTATGATAGATTACACGGGAGGCAGCATTTCACGGAATGTGAAACCATGAAAACAATCAAGATGGGAGGATGAGCTTTGGTAAAATTTACAGACATCATCAAGACGTTTATCAATGGCATTGCACGCAGCAAGGTTTCCCTGGTTGGGGCGGTCATGACCACCGTGACCTTTCCCATCCTGCTGATTGCGGCAATCCTCGACATCATGGGAGTTGTGGAGAACGCTTATTTCGGCTTTGTCATCTATATGGTTCTGGGCCCGCTCTTTATGACGAGCTTGGTCCTTGTTTTCCTGGGCCTTTTTTTCTTCAAGGGCAAGGAAGAGGTGGGCCTCTTCACCTATGAGTACCTGAAAGAACAATTCACCGCCCCGGACCGGTTCACCAAGGTGCGCAAGCTCATTCTCCTGGCAACCGCCCTGACCCTGCTCAACCTTTTCATCCTCGGCCTCATTTCCTACACCGGCTATCATTATACGGAATCCGTCGGCTTCTGTGGGCAATTCTGCCATACGGTCATGGCGCCGGAATACACCACCTACAAAAATTCTCCCCACTCGCGGGTCCGCTGCGTGGAATGTCATATCGGCCCGGGCGCCCAGTGGTTTGCCAAATCGAAGATTTCCGGGGTCAGACAGCTTTTTGCCGTTGCCCTCAACACCTACAGCAGGCCCATCCAAACCCCGGTCCACGGCCTGCGTCCGGCCCGGGAGACCTGCGAGGAATGTCACCGGCCTGAATTGTTCCACGGGGACAAGCTCTATATCCGGGACAAATTCCTGCCCGATGAGAAAAACACCCATCTCCAGACCGTGCTTCTTCTTAAGGTCGGCTCAGGCGGCTACCGGGGCAGTGATGCCCACGGCATTCACTGGCATGTCGCCCCGGAAAACAAGATAACCTATACCCACACCGATAGGGAGCGGGAGAAGATCAGCGAGGTGACCCTCTCCAAGCCGGACGGC
>DASWIU010000300.1:0-4646 GCA_036397515.1 Desulfurivibrionaceae bacterium
GTTTGCAAAAGGCCGTCGGTGTATGTTTTGGTTGGGGCGTGCCCTGCCGCGTACATGCACAAGACGTTGGCCAGCGGCCCGACCTGGGCCGGTTTGCCGTTGAAGGTCGGGGACTTGACCCAGGAATATTTACCGTTGTCCTGGAACTCGGTGTGCTGGGGCACGGTCTCCTCCTCCCAGGGATGACGATCCCAGTCTCCCTTGTACCAGGAATGCTTGATCCCCTCCTTGACTCCCTGCTTGAAGAAATCGTCGTTGAACCCGGTGATCGGCTTGAACGAGCCCACATTCCCGTCGGCAATGTAGCCGCCGGGGAGATCAAACACCGTGCCCTTGGTATCGAGGGGCATGTCCGGCACCGAGAGATAATTGGTCACCCCGGCTCCGTACTTGGTCCAATCCGCATAAAAAGCGCCGATGGCCGCGACATCGACCATGTACACATTCTTGATGAAATCCCCGATCTCGTCAATCAGGGTCTTGATGTAGTAAAGCCGCTCGATGGTCAGGGTGGACTGACTGTCCGGGTTGATGGGGTTGGCCACCCCGCCCACGGCCAGGTTCTGGATATGCGGGGTCTTGCTCCCGAGAATGGCCACCACCTTGTTGATTCGGCGCTGGTAGTCCAGTGCCTGAAAATAATGGGTGGCGGCCAGCAGATTGACATCCGGGGAGAGCTTCATGGCCGGATGGCCCCAGTAGCCGCTGGCAAAAATCCCGAGCTGGCCGGTGCCGACAAAACCTTTCAGCTTGTCCTGCACCGCCTTGATTTCCTGTTCGCTGTTGCGGGGCCAGGGGGAAAGCTGCTGCCCGAGGGCCGCGGCCGCTTTGGGGCTGCCCTTGAGGGCGGAAACGATGTCCACCCAGTCCAGGGCGGAGAGATGGTAAAAATGGACGATATGGTCGAAGATCCCGTGGGCGCCGATGATCATGTTCCGGATGTACTGGGCGTTGAGCGGTATCTCCAGGTTCAGGGCATTTTCCACGGCCCGCACCGAGGCAATGGCATGGACCGTGGTGCAGACCCCGCAGATCCGCTGGGTGAAGAGCCAGGCATCCCGAGGGTCGCGACCTTGGAGGATCAACTCGATGCCGCGCCACATCTGGCCGGAAGACCAGGCCTTGGTCACCCGGCCATTGTCAATCTCGCAATCAATCCGGAGATGCCCTTCGATTCTGGTGATGGGATCAACGACGATTCTCTTAGCCATGAACAATCTCCTTGTTTACGAACCTTTCCGGCCCTGAGCGGGATAGTTACCTTTCAAATATGCATTATGCCTTGGTGAGCCTGGGCAACACCGGCAAGGTCTTGACAAACCACAGATAGGCCATCACTTCCGCGGCAATAATAGCGAAGGTAATGAACAACTCCGACAGCGAGGGAAAATACTGCCAGCCGGTGCCGGGATCAAAGCCGACGATATAGGTGTTGAACCGGTACATGCTCCCCCCCAGCAGCATGGCGCAGGAAGCGATGAACAGCAGCCTCGGGCTCTGCCGGTTGGCAGGATAGGCCAGGATCAGCAAGGCGGCGAGGAACAACAGATTTTCCAGGAGGAAGAGGTTGCCCAAAAGGCCTCCCTCAAAAGCCAGGGGCAGATAGCCGCGCAGGTGCACATCTTCAAGCCGGATCACCAGATAGAGGCCGAGCAGCCAGGGCATGAGCGCCGAGATCTTGCTCAAGAGGTGCATCTCCATCGGCCGCTTGAAGGCGATGGCGGCGACGAGCGACTCAAAAATCACCGCGGCATACCCGATGACCACGGCGGTGATGAGAAAAAGCAGGGGCAGAAAACCGCTCCACCAGAGGGGGGAGAGCTTGTGCCCGGCCATGAGCATCATGGTGCCCAGGGAAGACTGATGCATGGTGGGCAGGAGGATGCCCAGGGCGATGAAGACGAAGATGATCCGGTTGAGCCTGGCCTTCAATTGGTCCGCCTTGAATTTGTCCAGCAGAACCGGGGCAAACTCCATCCACAGCACCAGGATATAGGTGCCGATGCACAGGGCGACCTCGAACATCACCGAATGCAGGTTGCTGAGCCAGGGCAGGAAGATATTGTAGGCCTGCCAGTACCGGCCGATGTCGAAAATAACCGAGATTCCGGCCAGGGTGTAGCCGAACATGCTGGTCATCAGGGCGGGCCGCACCAGGGGCGAGTATTCCCCCTTGTTGAACACATAGACGATCAGGGCGATGGAATACCCGGCGCAGGCCAGGGCCGTACCCACCACCACATCATAGGCGATCCAGATTCCCCAGGGATAGCCGTCGTTCATGTTGGAAACCGAACCGATGCCGAAGATGAAACGTTTGCCGATGAAAAAAAGGCCGATGAGCACGATGGCGGCGCACACCTTGAAGGGTACGGTGAGCACCTTGCCTCCTAATGCTTGTCTTTCCTGCATGGGAACACTCCTTTCCGTGAAAAGCCGGGGGTGACGCCCTTACTCTTTTTTCCGCAATCGTTCACCAGGAACGAAAAATATGACTCAATCTCTGAACAGTAAATGTTCAGCAGTGCCGCATATGCGTGTGTCAATTGTCGGCAACAGTGCCGACCAAGAGGCCTGCGAGCTATAGCCAACCTATGCAAGCTGGCCGATGACAAAGCAGATGCGGTGCTGCTGAACGTTTACTTTTTCTCTTCCCTGTTCCGGATGATATAGATCAGACCGCCCAGGACCACGAGGGGATAGACCATGCCTTTATAAATGGCGTACTGGATGCCGTCCGCCAGGGCCACGTAGGAATCCTCGGGCAGATCGGGCAGGCCGAGGCTGGCAAACGGCACCCCGGCCAGATAGAGAACCTGGGAGCCGCCCAGCTCCCGTTCGCCATAGACATGCTTTACGTAACCGCCGGCCCGGTGCTGCTGCACCTCTGTGGATTCAATGTTGGCCACCGGGAAATCGTAGTACTCGCCGGGCTCCATGGCCAGCCGCCGCTTGGCCTCCAGCCGCAGTTTTTCCACCGGTCCGAACAGGGAGGCCCCGGTGGGGCAGGTGGCGCAGCAGGCGGAAATCCCGCCCTTGGCCAGAAGATGGGAGCAGAGTTGACACTTGGTAATCTCCGGGAAGGGCGAATCCCACTGGAATTTCGGAATATTGTAGGGACAGGCCACCTGGCAGTAGCGGCAGCCGATGCAGGCCTTTTTGTTGTAGGTGACCACCCCGTTGTCGGGATTTTTCACCAGCGCCGAGACCGGACAGGCCGAAACGCAGGCGGGATCGATGCAGTGCATGCAGTGCCGCTTGATGAAGGCGAACCCCTCCACCGAGTCTTTCTCCCCGGCAACGCCGTAACGTTTGACGATATTCAAGGTCTTGGCGGACAAATCCTGGGGATCATCCCACATCCGCTCCTTGGGGTTGGTGTGCTCCACCGGCATGTTGTTGGCCTGCTTGCAGCCATGCTCGCAGACCTTGCAGCCGATACAGAGGGTGGAGTCGTAGAGGATGCCAACGGCATTGGGGGGCAACTCCTTCCTGACCCCTTTGGCCTGGGCCGGGCTTTGTTCCGCGGCAAGCAGCAGGCCGCCGGCCGCGACCCCTTTTAAAAAATCCCTGCGTCGTATCTTCATTCCCTATTCTCCCTCTGACGAAGACCCTTGCTCACTCTTGCCAAGGTTTTTGGCAATCACCACCCCGGCTCCCAGCGCCGCGCCTGCCACCCCGGCGACCAGCGCCACCGCGCCCGCGGAGGCGCCCTCCCCCCGTTCGGTGACGATGTGCGGATACGCGGCCCCAGGGGTAATGTACTTCAGGTCGGCCTGGGTATGGAGAGGGATATGAAAACCCACCCCTTCCTCGGTGCAGCCGAAACAGGGGTGTCCGGTTCCCACCGGCCAGGCGCCCGGCCCGATATCGTTAAACAGGATGGCCGGACAGTTGGCAAAGGTTACCGGCCCCTTGCAGCCGAGCTTATACAGGCAATAGCCTTTCCGGTGCCCATCGTCGCCGAATTTGATGGCAAACCGCCCTGCGTCAAAATGGGGCCTGCGTTCGCAATTTTCGTGAATAAGGCGGCCATAGGCGAATTTCGGTCTGCCTTTCTCATCAAGGGCTGGGAGTTTTTTAAAGGTCAGGAAATGGAGCACGGTGGAGAGGAAATTATAGCCATTGGGCGGACACCCTGGGACAGTCACCACGGTCGTGCCCTTGAGAAACTCCGGAGCGCCTATGGCGCCGGTAGGATTTGGGGTTGCCGCGGCGACCCCGCCCCAGGAGGCGCAGGACCCAATGGCGATCACGGCAGCAGCCTTGGCCGCGGTGGTGCGCACGATCTCGCTGAAAGGCTTGCCGCCGATCATGCAGTACACCCCGCCGTCTTTTACGGGAATGGCCCCTTCCACCACCAGTATGAACTTGCCGGTATTCTTCTTGATCGAGGCCTGCAGGGCCGCTTCCGCCTGATGTCCGGCCCCGGCATTGAGGGTTTCATTATAATCCAGGGAGATGAGATCGAGGATCAGGTGCTCAAGGGAGGGATGGGAGGGCCGCAGCAACGATTCGGTACAACCGGTGCAGGCCGAGCCGGAAAGCCAGATCACCGGGGGGCGCTGCGGGGCCGTGATCGCCGCCGCGATCCGCGGTGCAACCTCAAGGGGCAGCCCCATGCCAGCGGCCATCACCGTGCAAAA
>DASWIU010000301.1:0-1602 GCA_036397515.1 Desulfurivibrionaceae bacterium
GTTCCAGATCTCCAGAAACCGGTCGCAGTCGCAGCCGAGCTTGCAATCGGGCTTGCCGCAGCCCGCCGCCACCCCCTGGTCGATATGGATCTCCGAGCAGGGGCCGCAGGGGCCGGTATCGCCCATGGCCCAGAAGTTGTCTTTTTCCCCCATCCGAACGATGCGGCCCTGGGGCAGATCCTTGACCTTTTCCCAGAGGCCGAAGGCCTCGTCGTCGTCGTCAAACACCGAAACCCAGAGCTTTTCCGGGGGAAGGCCGACCTCCTTGGTGAGAAAATCCCAGGCATAGTGGATCGCGTCTTTTTTGAAATAATCGCCAAAGGAAAAATTGCCGAGCATCTCGAAAAAGGTATGGTGGCGGGCGGTGTAGCCGACATTTTCCAGGTCGTTGTGCTTGCCGCCGGCCCGCACACAGCGCTGGCAGGTCACGGCCCGCTTGTAGTCCCGCTTGTCCTCGCCCATGAAAACCCGCTTGAACTGGACCATCCCGGCATTGACGAACAGCAGGGTCGGGTCGTCATGGGGCACCAGGCCCGAGCTTTCCACCACCGTGTGGCCCTTGTTGGCAAAGTAGGTCAAAAATCGCTTGCGTATGTCGTTTCCGATCATTGGTGCATTCCTTCAAATTACAGAAGCGGGATGCCTGCGCATCCCGCTTCTTAAAAAGATATTTCCTTCCTAACCCAGGTCAGTCGGCGGCAGCAACAGCAGCCTTGGGCACCGGTGCTTTTTCCCCGATTGCGGGCAAACCATACCCGAGGCGCACCTTTCTTTCAAGATCATCACACATCTCCGGATGCTCCTTCAAGAAGAGCTTGGAGTTTTCCCGACCCTGACCGATGCGCTCGCCGTTGTAGGAGTACCAAGCGCCGCTTTTCTCGACGATATCCTGGGCCACGGCCAGGTCGAGCAGATCCCCGACCTTGGAGGCGCCTTCGCCGTAAATGATGTCGAACTCCGCCTCCTTGAAGGGCGGGGCCATCTTATTTTTCACCACCTTGACCTTGGTCCGGTTGCCGATGACCTCCAGCCCGTCCTTGATCGCGGCCTGGCGCCGAATATCGAGCCTGAGCGAGCTGTAAAACTTGAGGGCATTGCCGCCGGTGGTGGTTTCCGGATTTCCGAACATGACCCCGATCTTCATCCGAATCTGATTGATAAAGATGATCGCGGTGTTGGTGCGTTTGAGCACCCCGGTGAGCTTGCGCATGGCCTGGGACATGAGCCGGGCCTGGAGGCCGACATGGGAATCCCCGGCGTTGCCGTCGATCTCCGCCTTGGGTACCAGGGCCGCCACCGAGTCCACAACGATGACGTCCACCGCGCCGCTGCGGATAAGGATCTCGACGATCTCCAGGGCCTGCTCGCCATAGTCGGGCTGGGAGACCAAAAGATCGTCAACCTTTACCCCGAGGCGCTCGGCATAGCCGATGTCCAGAGCATGCTCGGCATCGATGAAAGCGGCGCTGCCCCCGGCCTTCTGGGCCTCGGCGATGATGTGCAGGGCCAGGGTTGTTTTGCCGGAAGACTCCGGCCCGTAGATCTCGGTGATCCGGCCCCGGGCCACGCCGCCGACCCCGGTGGCAATATCAATACTCAGGG
>DASWIU010000302.1:0-3027 GCA_036397515.1 Desulfurivibrionaceae bacterium
CCCCTCTTCCAGGGCCTGGGAATACACCTTGGGCGTGGCCGGGGAGAGGATGCCGCGCACCGTGGCGGCGATCTTCTTGCCTTTGAGGATCCGGGCCGCGGAGCGGAGATCCTCGATGCGGCCGTTGGTGCAGGAGCCGATATAGATCTGGTCCACCGGGGTGCCTTCCATCTCGGTGACATCCTTCACCTCGTCGGGCTTGTAGCCGAAGGTCACCTGGGGCACGAGCTTGGAAACGTCCACGGTCAGCTCCTTGACGTAGGTCGCGTCGGGATCGGAATGCCACTTGGCAAAATCCTCCACCGCCAGATCAATGGATTCGTACTGCTCCTTGATAAACGGCCAGAGGTATTTGGCGGTCACCCGGTCGGGCAGGCAGATGCCGCAGGTGGCCCCGGCCTCGATGGCCATGTTGCACAGGGTCATCCGCGCTTCCATGCTCATGGATTCCACCACCGGGCCGACAAATTCCATGATCTTGTCGGTGGCCCCGTTCACGGTCAGTTGCTTGATGATGAAGAGGATCACGTCCTTGGCCGAGACGCCGTCCTGCAAGGCGCCGGTGATGGCGATTTTCATGGTCTCCGGGGTGCGGAAGGAGCAGACCCCTTTCAATATCCCCACCTCCAGGTCGGTGGTGCCGACGCCCGCGGCAAAGGCGCCGAAGGCCCCGTGGGTGCAGGTGTGCGAATCCCCCATGATCACCGTGTAGCCGGGGCGGACAAAGCCCTTTTCCGGGAAGAGCGCGTGGCAGACCCCGTTGGCCCCGATGTCGAAGAAATCCAGGATCTTGTGGCGCCGGGCCCAGTCGCGGAGGATCTTGCCCTGCATGGCGGTCTTGGAATCCTTGGCCGGGGTGACATGGTCGATGACCGCCTTGATCTTGGCGGGGTCAAAAACCCGGTCCATGCCGCGGGCCTCGAGATCGGTGATGGCGATGGGCGTGGTGATTTCGTGGCACATGACCACGTCGATATCCAGGATGACGTTTTCCGGGGTGGGGGTGTCGCGCAGATGCGCGGCGAAAATCTTTTCTGCTATGGTTTTACCCATTGTTCATGAGCCTCCGTGCGGGGGGATTGTCTGAGTATTTTTTCGGCGGGGATCGTGCCCTCGGTAACAATGGTTTTTACCACAGAACAGTAACCCTTAGCCACGATAAATGACAAATCCCGCCCTAAAATATATCGGGAATATACAGGAAACCTTGTTTTTTCGTACTTTGCGTTTGACCGGAGTTGCCAGGCTGTATATCATGCTTGGAGTCCGAATATTTTGCTGCCGAACAGGCGAATTTCTTTCCAGGATACAGCAGGCCTATGGCACGAAAAAAGACCGACAAACCTGCCCGGCCATTGCCGGCCGAGCAAACCGCCGACCAGCGGACCATCGGGCTGATCCTCGCCATTTCCCGCGATGAGTACGGCGAGGGTTCTCCCCGCCTGGCCGCGCTTTTTGCCGACGTGGCCGATCTGTACGCCGGCCGCTGGTTAAGCCACGAAGCCTGCGCCGTCACCTACCATAATTTCAGCCATGCCCTGGACGTCTGCCTTGCCGCCGCCCGCATCCTCTCCGGCTGGAACAAGGTGGAGCAGGCACAATTTCTGGACTTGAAACACTTCCAGGTTGGCATGGCCGCGGGCCTTTTTCATGACGCCGGTTACATCAAGGACAAGGGCGACCATGCCGGTCGGGGCGGGAAATTCACCCTGGTCCATGTCGGGCGGAGCATGGAGATTGCCCGGGAATACCTGCGCGAAAAACAGTGGCCGGAGGATGAGGTGGACGCGGTCTGCCGGATAATCTCCATCACCGATTATTACAAATTGCCGGATCTGGCCCCCCTGTTCACGGACCCCAAACTCAAGGCCCTGGCCCAGATGGTCGCCACCGCGGATCTGGTGGCCCAGATGGCGGATACCGACTATGTCCAGCGGATCGACGATCTCTTTGCCGAGTTCAAGGAGGTCTATAAGTTTGAAAAACGCGCGACCCTGGCCAAGCAAGGGACCAAGGTTTACAAGAGCGTCCAGGAGGTCAAGGACGGCACCATTGCTTTTTACGAGCAGTTTGTCGTGCCGACCCTGGGAAAGCTTGGCCGCATGGACCGTTACCTGATCAATTTTTTCGGCGACGGCAGAAACCCGTATCAGGAAAATATCGCGGCCAATCTTTCCGGCCATCTCATGGATGTCCGCTCCCAATGGCGGCGGCTGGGCGATATCCTCACCGACCTGGGGCTGGCCTCCAGCGGGGAGATTGCCGCCGCCCTGGCCAAGCAGCAGACCCTTGCCGGGCAAAAAGCCGACTCCGGCAAAAGCTTCAACGCCCTGCTCCGCGAACATTTCCTGCCTTGGGTTGCCGCCCGTTCCCAGGAAGGACGCTGCCTGGGCGATATCCTCATGGAGATGCAGGCGGTCGAACCGAAATCCCTGGCCAAGGGACTGCTGGCCCAGATGCTGCCCGATTCCCTGTATAAATCGCTTTCTCCCAAGGAGCTGCACTTCCTGCTCCAGGCCGCCATCCTCTTGCAAAACATCTGCAAGGGCCCGTGGATTCTGGGGGTGGTCCTGGAAATGGCCAACGAGGTCCTCGACTGCGAGGCCAGCTCGATCCTGATCGCGGATCCCGAGGGAAAAGAGATGCTGGTCGCCCTGCCCACCGGCCCCAAAAAAAACATGGTCTACGGCAAGGGGATTGCCATGGACAAAGGGCTTGCCGGCTGGGTCTACCGCAACGGCCAGCCGGCGCGGGTGAGCAATGTCAGTGCCGACGCCCGCTTTGACAACAACATGGACAAGAATATCGGGTTTGTCACCCGCTCCATCCTCGCCGTGCCCCTGCATGTGAACGGGGAGTGCATCGGCGCGGTGGAGGCGCTGAACAAAAGCGATGACAATTTCACCCAACACGACATGAATGTGCTTGCCATCCTGGCCAATATGCTGGCCAATGTCATGATCGGTGTTTTGTGCATCCAGGCAAACCATGGATGAACCCGCAAGAAGGGCATCGACACAACCGGTT
>DASWIU010000303.1:0-2807 GCA_036397515.1 Desulfurivibrionaceae bacterium
GTCCTGCGGCCGCAAGCGGTGGCCCGCCGGCAACACCGCCGCTGCCTGCCTGACATCCTCGCCGACCCCGATGACATTCGTGCCCTCGGCCACCGGCTGGACCACCTCGATCATGGTGTCGTCCACCTGCACCGTGTGTTCCAGCATGACCACGGCATCGGTGCCCGGCGGCAGCAGGCCGCCGGTGGCGATGCGGAAACAGGCGCCCTCGGCCGGGCCGCGTTCCGGCCTCTCGCCCATCAGCACCTCGCCGGTGATCGCCAGATAGGCAGGCAGGGATTCGCTGGCCCCGAAGGTATCGCGCGCCCTTACCGCATAGCCGTCCATGATGGAGCGGGCATGGGCCGGCAGATGCTCGGGGGCCGCAATCTCCTGCATGGTGGTGCGGCCCAGGGCCTCCTCCAGGGCCAGGGATTCCCCGGCCATTGACGGCGGCGGCAGATAGAGGGCCACCAGGCTTTGCGCCTCGGCCAGGGAGAGCACCTGGCCGCGCCCCAGCATGTCGCGGGGCACTGTGATCGGCATGTTCATAAGAAGGCCTCCGGGGCCACACCGGCCGGCAATGGCGGCAGCTGCCGCGCCTCCTCTTCCTCTTGCGGCGGCGGGCCGCACTGCTCGTTGCCGGCCAGGGGCCCGTCGGCCATGATCCTGATGTTGCCGGGATGGGTATAGAGGTTCATCCGGCCGCCCCGGGCAAAGCCGATCAGGGTCACGCCGTGGTCGGCGGCCGTGGTGATCGACATGCAGGTGGGGGCGGTGCGGCTGACCAGGACGGGAATCCGGTTGCGCACCACCTTGGTCATGATCTCGCCGGAAATCCGCCCGCTGGAGAGCAGGATCTTGTCGTCCATGGCCATGCCGGCCAGAAAGGCCTTGCCGATCAACTTGTCCACCGCATTGTGGCGGCCGATATCCTCGGCAAAGAGCAGGATCTCCCGGCCGTCGGTCAGGGCGGCGCTGTGCACCCCGCCGGTCTGAACATAGAGGTCGGAGCTGTGGCGGAATTTTTGCAACAGGCTTTTTATTCCTTCGGAGGAGAGGAGGAGCGGCGCCTGGCGGCGCGGCAGTTGGCGCAGGTTGGCGGACTGGGAGAAGGTCACCCCCTGGCCGCAGCCGGAGGTGATGGTTTTCCGGTGAAAGAGGCTCTCCCACTCTGCCGGCAGCGCGGCAAGGGTGACCCGGACGGTGGCGGCATCCTCATCCACCGCCACGGCCAGCAGCTCCTCCCGCGTGTGCAGGAGCCCCTCGGAGAGCAGGAAGCCGATGGCCATGCAGTCGAGCTCCACCGGCGAACAGAGCAGCGACACCAGAACCTGGTCGTTGACCAGCAGGGTAAAGGCGGTTTCGCTCGCCACCTGATCGATCATCTCCTCTTCCCGGCCGTCCTGCACCCGAATGATCAGCATCTCGCTTGTGGCTTTCATGGTCTCTCCCGGCGCGTGGGGTGGCGCCTGAAACAACAGTTAGAAACAGCCGAGCTGGCAGCGGGCAATCTTGATCCGCAGGGTATCGGCGACCTCGCCGACCTGACGGGAACTGACGCCCAGGCTTTCGGCAATGGCAAAGGCGCCGGCGCAGGGCAGACGATCATTCTGCGCAACCGCCAGGATGCGCTCGACCAGCCGCTGCCGCAGCTCCGGGGCCAGGGACTGGCGCCCTGCGCCGTTTTTCTCGGCAAGGGGTAACTCAAGAATTAGTGCGGTCTGCATGGTTTTTCCTCATCAATGCCTGGCGACCATTTCCCTGGCCCAGGAGAGGGCCGCGGCCACGGCCGGGAAACCGATGGTGCTGGCGAGTAAAATGATGGCGTGATAGATCTCGTCGGACGTGGCCCCGGCCGCGAGCGCCCTTTTCACATGGGAATGCACCGCCCCTTCCGACCGGGCCGCGGCGGCGCCGGCCAGTTGGATGAGCTGCGCGTTCTTGCCCTTGAGCGGCCCGGCCTTCTGCAGCTCCTGGCCAAACCGCTGGTGCGCCTCCACGGCCTCGGCAAACTCGGCCATGATCCAGGTGTAATTCTTTGGGTAGTCGGACATGCTGTTCTTCCTCTAAGGTTAAAATCCCGCCCGGTCCTGCCGGCGCCACTTCCTAATTCCTTGCCCGAAACGGCCACGGGGCGGGTTGCTGAGGGGGGGAGGGGCAACCCGCCCCGCGGCCTGGGAAAACCTCCCTACCGATCCTCCCTACCGATCCTTCCGGCCTGGGAAAAGATGGGCAATCTGATCACCGCCACCCGGTAGAGCAGCATGATGGCGGCGATGAGGCCGACGGTGATGACGATCTCCATCCAGGAGGGAAAGTAGAGGCTGCCCCCCCGGCCCTGGGTGAGAAAATTCACATTGAAACGGTTCAGGATCACGCCGCCGACCACCAGCAACTGGACGGCGAAGATCCGGCCGGCCGAGCGGCGGATGCCGGGAAGGGCAAGGAGGATCATCGGCACCACGGCCAACCCTACCACCTCGATCAAAAAGAGCGTGGCGGCGGTGCTGCCGTCGAAGGCCAGGGCAAGATTGCCCTTGACCGCGAGGTCGCCCAGCCGCATGGCCAGATAGGCCAACAGAGCAATGGCCGTTCCCTTGGCCAGCCCCTGCATGATGTCGAGTTCCGCCTCGTGTTTGAAGATCCGGGCCGCCAGATACCCCTCGAAGCTCACCATGGCGAGACCCGCCGCGATGCAGGAGAGGTAGAAGTTATACGGCAGCACCGTGGTCCACCAGAGATGGCTGAGCTTGGTCGGCACGATCAGGAACATGGCGCCCAGGGAGGACTGGTGGAAAAAGGAGAGGGTGATGCCGAAGATCACC
>DASWIU010000304.1:0-8187 GCA_036397515.1 Desulfurivibrionaceae bacterium
TGGAAACCCTTGCTATATCTTGGCTGGGGGACAGGGATTCGAACCCCGATAGGCAGAGTCAGAGTCTGCAGTCCTACCGTTAGACGATCCCCCATTATGTGCCGGGGCAAAGAACCGTCGAAAAATAGAGGAACAGGCCGATTATGTCAAGGGGAATTGTGGCTCTTTCGCAGGTTTGTTCCTGAGTAACCGAGAAGTCGGGGCCGGGAAGACGTGTCCAATAAGAAGGCATAACGGTCCAGCAGTGCGCAGATGCGCGAAAGAGGCCTGCGAAGTGTGCTAGAGCACACGAGCCGGCCGATGACAAAGCAGATGCGGTGCTGCTGGACCGTTATGCTCAGGAAATCACAAAGCCGGCATACCCGACTACCTGATTGGTGTCGCCGCTGGCCTCGCCGGAGTCGGTGTAGCGGATGAGCCGGGCCTGGGTTGCCCCCAGGCGGAGGGCGGCGATCAGGGCTATGGTGGTCGGCATGATGCCGCACATGCTGATCCGGTTGCCCAGCACGGTGTTGTACAACCCCTCGGGGTCCAGGGCCTCGATCCGCTCCATGGCCAGGGAATCCTTTGCCGTGGCGGACTCCCGGGATTCGTAGTGGGTCATGTCCGAACTGGCCACGATGAGAACGGGGTTGTTGTATTGTTCGATGGCAACGGCGAGCGCTTCCCCGACAATCCGGCAGGATTTGAAGGAAAGATGGGAGAGCACCAGGGGGGTCAGGGTCAGGTCCGGGCGGAAATACTGCAAAAACGGCACCTGGACCTCCAGGGAATGTTCAAACCGATGGGCCAGGGTGTCCGCCTCGATCAGCTCTGTTTGGGCAAGGAGGCTTTGGGCAAGAACGGTGTTGATCGGTACCTCGCCCAGGGGCATTTTCCAGGCCCCTTTCTCCATCAGGGCCACGGGCGCACCGTAGCCCTGATGGTTGGGGCCCAGCACCACGATGTCCTGGGGAATCTCCACTGCGGCAAAGGTTTCCCCGGCCACGCCGCCGGAGTAAATATAACCGGCATGGGGCGAGACCACGGCCAGGGCCTTTTGCTTGGTCGTGGTGGCAGGGATGAGGCTAGCGAGGGCGCGCTTAAGGGTGGTGGGGTCTCCGGGGTAAAACTGATGGGCAACCGCAGGCTCTCGTTTCATGGCGGACCTCCAGGTGCAACTGAGGAAACAGGCAAAGAAGGTGTTTTAATAATTATAGCCCAGAACGCTGGCGTGGAGCAAAGAGATATCTGCTTAGCTGAGGAATCTCAGGCAGCTCTTTTGTTCTCATGCAGTTAAAATCCCATTGGCACGCAGCCGAGCACCGGAGAGGCTGCCGAAAAAGGGATTTGCACTGTCTGAGGCGAAGCCGAGTTTGCAAAGCCCCGGCAGCATCGAGGAGCACAGGGTATCCCGCCCACGGCGGGACAAGAGACACAGGGTGCCTTTTCTTTTGGTTCGTTTTCTTTGGGCAAGCAAAGAAAATGAACAGAAGGACGAAGCGTATTCCTCTGGCTACTGAGATTGCTTGGCAATCAAGAAAGGGATATGCAGAAAAAACAGTTTAGGGAAGCTTGACCTGCCAGGCGGTGCCGGTGGGGCCATCCTTCAGCTCGATGCCCTGGGCCAGAAGCTGGTCGCGGATTTCGTCGGCCCGGGCCCAGTTCTTTGCTTCCCTGGCAGCGGTTCGTTCCGCGATACCCTTTTCGATCTCTGCCGGGGTAACGGAGAGGGTCTTGAGGATTTTTTCCTGCTCCTTGTGCATGTACAGCACCGGCTCTTCGTTGAGCAGCCCCAGGGTATTGGCCATTTCCCGGGTGGTCTTGGCGCCCTGTTTGAGCAGCTGCAGGTCGAGCGTGGCCGGTTTGCCCGGCAGGTTCTGGCGGATCTTGTTGAGGATCTTCACCCCTTCGAAAAGATGGCCCAGGGCCTGGGCCGAATTGAAGTCGTTGTCCATGGCCTTGAGGAAACGCTCGGCCAGGGTTTCGATCTTCTCCCGGTCCGGTTTGGAGATGGCGGTGGCTGCCTGGTCGTTGCCCGTGGCGGGGAGTTGCTCGATCTCCGCCAGGCAGGTGTACAACCGGTTGAGCCCGGCCACCGCATCGAGCAGGGCTGCTTCCGAGTAGTCCAGCGGGTTGCGGTAGTGGGTGGAAAAGATGAAGAGCCGCAAGGCCTCCGGGGCAAATCTCTCAAGCACCTCCCGGATGGTGAGAAAGTTGCCCAGCGACTTGGACATCTTCTCGTCCTTGATCGTGACAAAGCCGTGGTGCACCCAGTATTTGACGAACTCTTCCCCGGTGACGCCCTCGCTTTGAGCCAGTTCGTTTTCATGGTGGGGGAAGATGAGGTCCTTGCCGCCGCCGTGGATATCGAGCGAGTCGCCCAGGTATTTGCGGCTCATGGCCGAGCATTCGATGTGCCAGCCGGGACGGCCTGGTCCCCAGGGGCTTTCCCAGGTGGGCTCCCCCGGCTTGCTCCCTTTCCAGAGGGCGAAATCCATGGGATGTTCTTTTTTCTCGTTCACCGAGATGCGGGCGCCTGCCTGCATATCTTCCAGGTTGCGGCCGGACAGGGAACCGTAGCCGCCGAAACCGGTTACCCTGAAGTAGACATCGGTGTCCACCTGGTAGGCGAGCCCCTTCCTGATGAGCTCTTCGATCAACTCGATGATCTCCCCAACATGTTCGGTGGCCTTCGGCTCGATGGTGGGGGAAAGAGTGCCGAGAGAAGCCATGTCTTCGTGAAACATGGCGATGAAGCGGCTGGAAAGCTCTTCGCAGGTGGTGTTTTGTTCCTGGGCCCGCTTGATGATCTTGTCATCGATGTCGGTGAAGTTGCGAACAAAGGTGACATCGTAGCCCCGGTAGCGGAGATAGCGGACGATCATGTCGAAAACCAGGGCCGATCTGGCGTGGCCTATATGGCAGTAGTCATAGGCGGTGATGCCGCAGACGTAGAGCTTGATCTTGCCCTCTTCCAGGGTGACAAGGGGGGATTTTCGGCCGGTTTTGGTGTTGTAGATCTCGATACTCATGGTCTGTTCCATCGAGTTGATATGCGCGCCAGGAGAGCCGGGACAAAAAATGGGGTCGATAGCGCCTATTATTTGTCCGCTTGCCCTTGCCGTATCCCGCCCATTTGCGGGGCTAATCCTGCATGATGATAAAGGAGTTATCCCCTTTGTGAAAAGATATGTTATATACCCGTTTTCAGGAAAGAGGGCAAGCCTTGTTGTGTGCATATGCAAACATCCAGGCAGGGTTTTCGCGCCAAGCGGAGCAGCCACAAAGGAGTTTTTTAAATGGATATAATCGAGCAGCGCAGCCTTGAAAACAATATGACCTTGACCGTTTACGACCAGTCAAAAAGGATGGCCGGAGACCGGTGGCTGATCAAGATTATCTGCGAGGCGGAGCTTCCGGTGGATGAGGGGTTTTTCTCCCGGGTGGACGAGGCGGATTTTGCCTTGCAGGCAGAGGTCCGGGAGATGATGGCCGGGTCGGTTACGTTCTCGGCCGTTAAGGAGAGGACCTTTATTGCCGAGACCGAGCGGGCTGCGCTGGTGGAGCGCATGGTGGCGGATATCTTGACCAACATGGTGACCTATCTGAACAAGCCGGGATTTCCGGAAAAGCTCTTTGCCCGCAAATATGAAGAGATGAGGAAGGGTTGCGACACGGCCCGGCATTACCGGGCCTTGCAGGAGGAAGACCGTGGTGGGGACGATGACGAGGGGCCGGCTGATTTCTCCGCCTGCTTTAAAGAATGATGGACGCGTAGATCAACAGGCGTGACATTCCGTCATTCCGGCGTAGGCCGGAATCCAGTCTTTTCGGACAGTTGTGCAAAGGCTGGACCCCGGCCTGCGCCGGGGTGACGAGTTATGGCGAGTGCATCAAAGGCAGCAAGATTAGGGCGTCAAGGCAGGGCTGTCGTCCATGTTTTATTCTTGACAAACTCCCCTGATCACATAATATTCAACCTTTTTAGGCTGCCGGGATTCCGGGGTATTTCAGGTTTTTTGGGGTCTCTATAATCCGCGCTCTATCCATTTGCCCAGGTCTGCAAACGACTTTGGCCGCTTTTCATACACAAAGGAGAAACGATGAAAGTTCTGATCAGTGACAACCTGTCGCCCATTGGGGTTCAGATTCTCGAGGAGGCTGGGCTTGAGGTTGATGTCAAAACAGGCCTTTCTCCGGATGAGCTTAAAGCCATAATCCCTGAATACGACGGCCTGGTAATCCGCAGCGCCTCCAAGGTTACCGAGGAGATCATCGAAGCGGCCGAGAAACTGAAGGTCGTCGGGCGGGCCGGCATCGGTCTTGATAATGTCAATATCCCCGCGGCAAGCAAGAAGGGAATCATCGTCATGAACGCCCCGGACGGCAACGCCACTACGGCGGCGGAACACGCCATTGCCATGATGATGTCGCTGACCAGAAACATCCCCCAGGCCACCGCCTCCATGAAGGAAGGCAAGTGGGAGAAGAAGAAATTTTCCGGCCGGGAAGTGACCGGCAAAACCGTGGGTATTGTCGGGATCGGCCGGATCGGCAGCATCTTTGCCGACCGAGCCCAGGGTCTGAAGATGAAGGTTATCGCCTTTGATCCCCACATGCCCAAGGAGCTGGTCGAGAAGATCGGCGTGGAGCTGGTGAGCCTGGATGAGCTGTGCAAGCGGGCTGATTTCATCTCCGTGCACGTGCCGCTCACCAAGGAAACCAAGCATCTGCTCTCCACCGAACAATTCAAAATGATGAAGAAAGAGTGTGTTTTCCTCGATTGTGCCCGGGGCGGCGTGGTTGATGAAGAGGCGCTGTATAATGCCCTGAAGGATGGGGAGATTCGCGGCGCCGGGTTGGATGTCTTCGAGGTGGAGCCCACCACCAGGGAAAACTGCAAGCTGCTGAGCCTGGATAATTTCGTCTGCACCCCGCATCTGGGCGCTTCCACGGCCGAGGCCCAGGAAAATGTCGCCGTGGCCATTGCCGAACAGATGGCGGATTATCTGCTCCGCGGCACCATCACCAATGCGGTCAACGTGCCTTCCGTGAGCGCGGATGTGCTCTCCCAGGTCGGCCCGTACATCACCCTGGCCGAGATGCTCGGCTCCTTCCACATGCAGATCGCCAAGGGCGGGGTGGAGGAAGTCAATATCGAATACTGCGGCGACCTTTCCGAGATGATCACCAGCCCGATCACCGTTGCCTTTCTGAAAGGCTTGTTTACTCCGATCTTGAAAGACGCGGTCAATTACGTCAACGCGCCGATCATTGCCCAGGAGCGGGGCATTCGGGTGGTTGAGGCCAAAACCAGCAAGAGCGATGATTTTCTCAATCTGGTCACCATCCGAGTGAAAACCACCGAGGGCGAAAATGTCCTGGCCGGAACGGTGTTCGGCAAGAACGAGCCGCGCTTGGTGCGCCTCAACGGTTTCCGCATGGAAGCCCTGCCTGCCGGGCCCATGCTTTTTGTCCAGAACAACGATGTTCCCGGGGTGATCGGCTTGCTCGGCACCACGTTGGGCAGCGAAGGGGTGAACATCGCCAGGATGACCGTGGGCAAACAGCGGGAAGGGGATCTCAACCTCAATGTGATCCTGCTCAATACCGATGTCTTGTTGCCCAAGAGTGTGCTGGACAAGGTTCGTTCCCTGCCGAACATCCATGCCGCCATGGTTCTTGAGTTGCCGGAGTTGGTGGCCTAACGGCTTAGGAGCCGTTATAAAATATTTGTACAGTTCTGGCCGTTTCTTTACGGCTCCTTATGCCGTTCTGGGTCAGACGATAATGATCGAGTTCTCAACAACGGCTTTGTTTTTTCTCTTGCCCATTGGGGATAGTCCATGACTGAAAACGAGAAAAACGAAAAAGGGTGCTGCCCGGAAGGATATATCCGCAAAGGCGGCAACTGCGTGCTGCCGGAGGTAACCTTTACCACCCTGATCATGTCGTTGAATTCATCGGCTCTCTTTCATCTCGGGGAAATGCAGGACCCGGAAACCGGCCAGACCGGCAACGATCTTGCCTTGGCCAAGCATACCATCAGCACCTTGCAGTTGTTGAAGGACAAAACCAAGGGGAACTTGTCCGACAAGGAGGGGGAGCTTCTCGGCCACGTGCTTGCCGACTTGAAGCTGCGGTATGTGAAGGCCAGCGGCTGATTTTCTTCCGCGTACTCGAACCATTATGATCGCCTGGTTTTCAATGTGTTGAAATCAGGCGATCTTTTTTTTCTCTGATTGCCACTTGATCTGCAGCTCTGGTTTTAGAGATATTAGGATTGTTCATTTCTTTGCTTGCCCAAAGAAACGAACCAAAGAAAGGGCACCCAGCCACTTGTCCCGCCTTGGGCGGGATGCCCGGAGTTTATGCCCCTTTAGGGGTACTCCTCGAGGTTGCCGGGAGTTTGCAAACTCGGCTTCGCCTCAAACAGTGCAAACTCCTTTTTCGGCAGCCTCTCCGGTGCTCGGCGGCGTGACAATGGGGAAAATACAGAGCGGCTTGTGCCGCTCCAATGCGTGGAGCTACTGCTTCATGGCTGAAATTCGGTGGGAATCGGATTTTATGATAACGGGACAGGGGTACAGAGCCTTTGCTGAACAAAGATATTGGTGGCCCAAGGGAACTTACCTGCGAGGCACCGGCAAAAATAAATCTTTATCTTGCCATCAAGGGCAAACGACCGGATGGGTTTCACGACCTTGAAACCAGGATGGTCAAGATCACCCTGGCCGATCGTTTGCATCTTGCCCTGCGGGATTCCGGCATCACGGTGCTTTGTCCGGAAAGCGACCTGCCCACCGGGGAAGGCAATCTGGTCCACCGGGCCGCGAAAAGTTTTTTTGCCGCCCTGGGCACCGGCGGCGGCGTTGCTATCGTCCTTGAGAAAAAAGTGCCGATTGCCGCGGGGTTGGGCGGGGGGAGCAGCGATGCCGCCGCCGTGCTGCGCGGCTTGAACACCCTGTATGGCCTCCCGTTCTCCGTTGGGCAGCTTGTCGAGCTGGCCCGCCCCTTGGGGGCGGACGTGCCTTTTTTCGTGGATGACTGTGTCGCTGCCTGGGCCACCGGGATCGGCGATAAGATTCAGGCCGAGGCTGTTTCCCCTGCCGATTGGATCGTTTTGGTAAACCCTGGATTTCCCGTGTCCACCAAGTGGGTGTATGAGAATTTTACGTTGACAACGGATGGCAATCCATATATCTTAGGCCGCGAATTCGTGCATGGTAAGGATGCATGCGCCGGGCCGGGGAATCTTCCTTTATATAACGAGTTAGAGGCCGTGACCATCCGAAAATATCCGGAGCTCGGCCGCATCAAAGACGAGCTTCTGGCTGATGGTGCCCACGGGGCATTGATGTCCGGCAGCGGCCCCACAGTGTTTGGTCTTTTTGAGGACGAGGCGCAGGCGCAAAAGAGTGTTGCTCGATTCGCCCAGCGGTTCCCCCGGAATGTCTTTCTTGCCCGACCACTGAGCACATAGGCAAAGCTTTAAGGCATTGGGGCGTCGTCAAGCGGTAAGACATCAGCCTTTGACGCTGACATTCGCAGGTTCGAATCCTGCCGCCCCAGCCATTTCATATCCATTGGCGCGCAAGGCTTGCGGCGGCAATTTGAAGCGGCAAAAATTACGATAACCCGAACTTCAGGCAACAGCATGAAAGATATGAAGGTCTTTGCCGGTAACGCCAACCCAGCCTTGGCTGGGGATATCTGTAACTATCTCGGGGTGCCCCTGTCCAAGGCGGAAGTGCGCCGGTTCAGCGATGGGGAAATCTTTGTCGAGATCGGCGAAAACGTTCGGGGCCGTGATGTGTTTATCATCCAGCCGACCTGCCCGCCGGTGAATGATCATCTCATGGAGTTGGTGATCATGGTTGACGCCTTGCGCCGCGCCTCTGCCCGGCGGATCACCGCGGTTCTTCCCTATTACGGCTATGCCAGGCAGGATCGCAAGGTGGCGCCCAGGGTGCCCATCACCGCCAAGGTTGTGGCCGAGATGATGATGGTGGTCGGGGTGCGGCGGGTTCTTACCATGGACCTCCATGCCGGACAGATTCAGGGCTTTTTTAACATCCCGGTGGACAACCTGTTTGCCGCCCCGGTCTTGCTTGATTTCATCTCGCAGAAATTACAGAATGACGTGGTGATGGTTTCCCCGGATGCCGGCGGCGTGGAGCGGACCCGGGCCTTTGCCAAACGGTT
>DASWIU010000305.1:0-4015 GCA_036397515.1 Desulfurivibrionaceae bacterium
TGAAGCCGCTCCTACCGGGTCGGATATCTCGGTTGTTTGTAGGAGCGGCTTCAGCCGCGATAGCTATCATCAGTTTTGCATATTTAACCGCCGGAGCAATAAGTTACGCTTCACTTATTAATCCCACCCTGGAGGCTCGCATGAAATTCCCATCTGTATCACATAATCATCTGCTGCCGATGCCGGTTGTATTCTTCACCGCCCTCTTCTGCTCCACCGCCGCTTTTGCCGCCCACCCCCTGATCACCGACGACGCGGGCACCATGGGCACCGGCAAGGCCCAACTGGAAATAAACGGCGAATATGGCCGTGAAAAGGAAGAGGGTGTCACCACCACGACAACGGAGGGGGCCGCCGCGCTCTCGTATGGCATAAGCGAGACGGTGGATCTGGTTATCGGCCTCCCCTACCAGTATTCCCGGGAAAAAACCGAGGAAGCCACCGTAAGCGAAAATGGCTTCTCCGACACCTCCCTCGAAGTGAAATGGCGGTTCTATGAGCATGACGCCTTGAGCCTGGCCATTAAGCCAGGGCTCACACTGCCCACCGGAGACGATGAAAAGGGGCTGGGCGCAGGCAAGGCAACCTACAGCCTCTTTTTCATTGCCTCACAGGAAATGGAGCCGTGGGGCTTCCATCTGAACCTCGGCTATATCCGGAACGAAAACACGCTGGATGAAGAAAAGGACCTCTGGCATGCGTCCCTCGCCACCACCGCCGCCTTGACCGAAAATCTCACCGCGGTAGCCAACCTCGGTGTTGAAAGCAACCCGGACAAACTCTCCGGCACCGATCCCGCCTTCTTCCTGGCGGGGCTGGTGTATGCGCTCTCCGAGGAGTTTGATCTTGATTGCGGGATCAAATATGGGCTCAATGATCCTGAGACTGATCGGACCGTACTTGCCGGGGTCACCTGGAAATTTTAGCAGTTGGTTTTTAGCCAAACAAAAAGGGTAACTATGTCCTGACGCCCCTTTTCGTCTGAACCTTGAAAATAGCGGGGCTTTCGACAGAAGAACTCTTGTTTTTTCTAACCATAATTTATGGTGCGCGGGGGCAACCGACAAGAACACCTCCCTCTTGCCCCCAATGTTGCCCCCAGTTACCCTTGGATTTCAATGTTTTTTTTTGCCCCTCCTTGGACGCAAAAAAGCCCACAAACCTTGCGGAGTGTGGGCTTTCCGTACTTTGCCGGACAATGCCGGATACTAAATTGGTGGAGGCGGCGGGAGTTGAACCCGCGTCCGAAAATACTCCCCTCCCGATATCTACATGCTTAGTTCTGTTTGGCTGCTTATCGTGCCTTGGCCCCTCCAGAACAAGAGGCTTTTGGCACTATCCTACTGAATTTCGCCATCGGCGCGGCAGGCGCGCACCGTAGGCTATCCCGCTAGTCGACGTTCTTTTCGGCCGCGCAGGAGTAGGCCGAAAGACCGGTAGCATTTAAGCTGCTACAGCGTAAGAATAGTCGTCTGCGACTATATTTTGCTCTACCTATTTTACGAGGTTGGTAGAAACCTCGGCATGCAACCTGAGCTTACATATCCCCGTCGAATCCGTTTCGCCCCCTTTTTTTTAAGTTCTGAGTGCTGAGTACTCGGAACTGTGTACTCAGCACTGGTTTTACTTGTATTTCAACATGGCCCGATCAATCTCGCGGTCCGTATCTTTCTTCTTCAGCGATTCCCGCTTGTCATAGAGCTTCTTGCCCTTGGCCAGGCCGAGAACAACCTTGGCCTTCCCCCGCTCGTTGAAATACATCTTCAGGGGAATCAAAGAATACCCTCTTTCCTGAATCTTGCCAACCAGCTTGAGGATCTCGCGCTTCTTGAGCAGCACCTTGCGCTCCCGCACCGGGTCCGGCGCATCGTAGGTGGCGTGGCTGTACGGCGAGATATGCACCCGCTGGAGAAAAACCTCGTTGTTTTTGATCTTGGCAAACCCGTCGCGCAGGTTGGCCTTGCCGGCCCTAAGGGATTTCACCTCCGAACCCAATAGCATGAGGCCTGCCTCGATCTCCGACTCAATGGTAAAGTCGTGATAGGCTTTTTTATTGGTGCAGACAACCTTCACCGCCACATTCTCACCCGCAGGCCATACTCAAAAATTCCAAGAAAAAAACCCTTGCTCCGGGGGAACAAGGGGATCATGACAGCACTATAATACATCCTGCCCGAAAAAGCCAGGGCGCGGTCTCGCGCGGCTAATCCGCCCCGGTTACCCGCAAGGCCTCCTCCGGGGTGGTGATGCCGCTTTTCACCTTGCGCCAGGCATCTTCCTTGAGCGTGGTCATACCCTCCTGCCTCGCGGTCTGCCTGATTTCCGTTTCGGCGCTTCCTCCGCTGATCTGCTTGCGGATCTTGTCGCTCATGGCAAATATCTCAAAAATCCCGCACCGGCCGAGGTAGCCTGTACCCCGGCATTGCTGGCACCCCTTGCCCCGCCGCAGCTCGAACTCCCCGTCCTCGGTCACCGGCAGGCCGAAACCGCGCAGCTCGTCGGCCGACATGCGGAAGGTTTCGCTGCAATGGGGGCAGATCCGCCGCACCAGCCGCTGAGCCATGGCGCCCAGCAGGGTGGAGCCGACCATGAAGGGCTGCACCCCCAGATCGAGCAACCGGCTGATGGAGGCCACGGCATCGTTGGTATGCAGGGTGGAGAAGACAAGATGGCCGGTGAGCGCCGCCTGCACGGCATTCACCGCCGTATCCAGGTCGCGGATCTCGCCGATCATGATGATATCCGGATCCTGGCGCAGGATATTGCGCAGGATGGTGGAAAAGGTCACGTCGAGCTGCGGCTGCACCGGAATCTGGTTGAATTCCTCATGCACCATCTCCACCGGATCCTCCACGGTGACCACATTCTTTTCCGGGGTGGCGATCTGCTTGAGGGTCGAATAGAGGGTGGTGGACTTGCCGCTGCCCGTTGGTCCGGTGACGAGGAAAATCCCATGGGGCGCGGTCATAAATCCCTGGTACACTTCAAGATCACGCTCGGAAAACCCGATCTTGCTCACATCCTGAAAAAGAATCTCCGGGTCCAGGATTCGCAGCACCGCCTTTTCGCCAAAGGCCACCGGCACGGTGGAGACCCGAATCTCCGCCTCCTGGCCGCCGCGATCCACCTTGATCCGACCGTCCTGCGGCCGCCGCTTCTCGGCAATATCCAACCGGGCCAGGGATTTGATCCGGGAGACCACGGCGGCATGGACCACCTTGGGCAGCTTGTAGATGGTATGGAGCACCCCGTCGATCCGCAGGCGAACCAGGGCCTGCTCCCGCTTGGGCTCGATGTGGATATCGCTGGCCCGCTGCTCAAAGGCATAGTTGAACATATGATCCACCGCCGAGGTCACATGCTGGTCCGAGGAGGCCGCCTCCTCGGTGGAGGAGATGCGCACATACTGCTCAAGATTGCCCAGATCCACCAGGGGCCGGGCCAGATGGCTCTCCGCGGCGGTGATGGAAGACTGGAAGCCGAAAAACTCGGCCAGGGTCTTGCGGATGTCGCTCTTGGTGGCCAGATAGGGCTTGACCGAGAGCTGGTTGGCCCGCTCGATCTCGGCCAAAACCGTTTTGTTCTCGGGATTGCAGATGGCAACCTCAAGCACCCCGTTGGTCATGGAAAACGGCAGCAACAGGTGCCTGAAGGCAAAGGTGCGGGGGATGGTCTTGGTAACGATTTTCAGATCAAGCTCAAGGGGATCGAGCTTTTTAAAAGGCAGTCCCAGATCCTTGGCCACGGCCCGGACAATCAGCTCCTCGGTGAGAAGCTGCCCTTTTTTGCCGGGCAATTCCAGATTCAGTGAGACAACGATATCAACAAAATTCAGGGAATCATCCCGCTCCCTGCCGGTATCGGTCTTGCGCCGGGCGCTGTGCTGCCGGAGCAAGAGTTGGCGCTGCTGGGCCTTACGGCTTTCGACTAAAGAACGCTGCTCGGGGGTGATCAGTCTGTTTTGCTGGAGCAACGCCAGAAGGTATTTTTCGTCATCCAGGACTTGAGACATTTA
>DASWIU010000306.1:0-16247 GCA_036397515.1 Desulfurivibrionaceae bacterium
GCGGACACGAAGGAGCTTGTTGTCTCCGGCACTCCGTTTGTTGTTGTTTACCGGGTGCGAAAAGGAGACGTGCACATTATCCGCCTCCTGCATCATTCCCTGTGTTGGCCGTAGGTGGCTCTTGAGGGAGCAGATGGATCAACGACCACAATGGCGGATATGTTTTATTTGGCTTGACGGTCATGCCTGGGAAGTAGAAATTGTTGATTATCACTGATGGAGGTGTGTTATGGCCATTCGCGTTGAGGATTTGGATCGGATGGATTTTTCCGACGTGGCGCGGGGCGACAAGCTCCCTCCGGTAACGCCGGGGGAAATTTTACTGGAAGAATTCCTCAAGCCGATGGGTATCACCCAATACCGCCTTGCCAAGGAGATCGGGGTCCCGCAACGGCGTATCGGCGAGATCGTCGTTGGCAAACGGGCGATTACGGTCGATACAGGGCTCCGCCTGTCGCGCTTTTTCGGGATGAACGACGGATTCTGGACCGGCTTGCAAACTGATTATGACACCGCCAGGGAAAAGGTCGCCCTGGCGGATGTGCTGGCCCGCATTCATCGTTTCGTGCCGGTCTCCACCTCGGCCCCATGATGCCTACCCGGCTTGACAAGGAATCCCCGTGCTTCGGAAAATTGCGGTTTCTTAAGCCAAGACAACAACCGCATCCCCATTTGCCTCTTATTCAAAGCCGGTGAATCATGCCCTTCCTCACCGCCCGGCTGAGCCGGCTCATCCTGCTCAATTACCAGGTCGATCCCGCCCTGCTGGTCCCCCGCCTGCCGGCTCGTACCGAGCTTGATTTTTATGAACACCGGACCTTTGTCACCCTGCTCGGCCTGCATTTCAGCCAGCCCGCGCTCCACGGCCTGCCGCTGCCCTTTTACCGGGAGTACACCCAGGCCAACCTGCGTTTCTATGTGCGCCGCAGGATCGCGCCCAACACTTGGCGCCGCGGCGTGGCCTTTATCAAACAAATCGTCCCGTACCGACCTGTTGCCTGGGCAGCCCAATGGCTCTTTCACGAGCCCGTAGTCGCCCGGAGCACGGACGAGATAAGCCGGAGCCAGGGCCGGGATGCGGTGCTGACCGAGTACGGCTGGCGTTCCGGCGGGCAGCGCTGTTTTATCCGGGCCATCTACCCGGACCGACCGATTTTCCCGGCCCCCGGCTCGCAAGAGGAATTTCTCCTGGAACGTTACTGGGGCTACAGTCGGCAAAAGAATGGCGGCTGCCTCGAATACCGTTTCAGCCATCCCCCCTGGCGAATCTGCAAGACGAAGGAGGCAGAGGCCTCGGCCGGGGTGGGGAATTTTTACGGCCCGCCCTTTACCGAGATTTTCGCCAGCCAACCTGATTCCGCCTTTGCCGCCAGTGGATCACAGGTTATCCTGCACCGGGGCCATCCCTGTTAGACGGATTTCCTTGCGATTCGTCAGGCAAACTCTCCCTATCAACCAACCTTGAGGCACAATAACCAAATGAGTACAGAAAAAATCTTACTGGCCCGCAGCGAATCCAAATGCGAATTGTGCGGCGCAACCGAGAGCCTGGCCGTGTATGCAGTTCTCCCGCAGGCAACCGGCGGTGCGGACCAGTGTGTGCTGCTCTGCGCCACCTGTTGCGCACAGATTGAAAACCCGGAGACAGTTGATGTGCATCACTGGCGCTGCCTCAACGAAAGCATGTGGAGCCAGGTTCCCGCCGTACAGGTGATGGCCTGGCGGATGCTCAAGCGGCTGAGCGCTGAAGGCTGGGCGCAGGATTTACTCGACACGCTCTATCTGGACGAAGAGACTTTAGCCTGGGCGCAGGCAACGGGCGAGGGAGAAGGCAAGGAAGAGGCAGTCCGGCATCTCGACAGCAACGGCACCCTGCTTGCCACCGGCGACACGGTAACGCTGATCAAGGATTTGGAAGTAAAAGGAGCCAACTTTACTGCCAAACGCGGCACCGTAGTGCGCGGCATCGCGCTGGTGGGGGACAACCCCGGGCAGATCGAGGCGAGGGTAAACGGACAGAGGATTGTGATTCTGACCCAGTTTGTGAAAAAGGCGAACTAAGAGAGCCGCACGGAAAATTGGGGAGCGTCCCGAATGGCGCTAGTTTAAGCATTTACAGCCTGATATTTGATCGACTCGTAACAACTCAAAAAACTACATATTCCGTCATTCCGGCGAAGGCCGGAATCCAGTCTTTTCGGCTAGTTACAGTAAGGCTGGACCCCTGCCTTCGCCGGGGTGACGAGTTGTTATGACCCCATCAAATTCAGCTAATGTTCTCAGCTGATTCCTGGGGTGAAAACCTTAAACTAGCGCCATTCGAGAGCGTCCCTCATTTTCCCGGACTTTCATTGCCGATACTTGCTTGTGGATGACATCTGGATACCTCTCGGCGAGTCTCTTCTCATCGCAAAATTCGATCCTCTGTGGAACAAACTTATAGATGGATTCGGCAACCACGATCCCGGAAAGGGACGGCATGCTGGACTGCGGCCACGCTGGGATGTGCTGCATCCCGGTCGTTCTTGGGCTGATCGATGCCAACCTCGGGAAGAAACAGCGAAGCAAATCATTCGCGAAGCAAGGGATTACTTACGCAATAACCCCCCAACAGAAGACCCTTTAATGATTACCGCCTGAACTTCGATAGGTCGGATAGAGCAAAGCGAAATCCGACGCAATAGCTCTAGCGCAGAAGGGAAATCAGGCAATTCCGGCGGTCGAGAGCAAAAGGAGCGACTTTTTTCTTTACCGTCATGACCCGGGAAAAAAGGGCAGCCCTCTTTTGGCCCCTAGGACGATGTCTGGTTTCGCTTTGCTCTAGCCGATCTACCAAGCTGCATCGGAATCCGGAAAGATTCACCGACGCCCCCTCTTTCTACCTAACCCGAATCGACTCCACAGCCATTTCCCGAGGAACGGCAGCAGGGTGATCCCTCCCAGCAGCAGTACGGTGGGCATGATGGTTTCGGAATCACCGAGGGCGATCTCGCTGCCGAAATGGGCCAGGAGAAAACTGATGGGGATGATGCCGGCAAGGGTCGCCAAAGCAAAGCGCCAGAACAGGAGCGGCGTGAGTCCGGCCGCGTAGCTTACCACGTCGAAGGAGATGAAAGGCAGCAGGCGGCTGATGAAAACGGTGGCCGTCATCATGTTCTGAGAGCCGAAAAATTTGATCGTCTGCAGCCGCTCGCCGAGCCAGCGGTGCAACACCTCATACCCGACCATTCTGCCGATCGCAAAGGCGATAAGCGATCCGGTCTCCGCACCGATCACCACAAAAAGGGTGCCCCACGCATGACCGTAGGCCATGCCCGCAGCCAGGGCTATGGGGGCGCTGGGAATGGGGCTCATGACAATGGCGGTGGCCATCAGGCCGACAAGCACCGCTGGGCCGTACCAGCCCAGGTCCCGGACCAGTGCGTGCAACTTCCTCTCGTCCATCAGCACCGCCAGGGCGCCGGTTTTCGAAAGAACAACATAGACGGTGACGAGCAGGATCACCAGAAGGATTCCGCCGATTATTCTCAGACGCATGGATGAAAATCGATGGTCTTGCAAAAGCGGATGACCTCCGGAAAGCCCCCTCCAAAGGGAGAAGGTGATAAGAAATCGCTTTTGCCCGCCCTGGCAAAAAAATGGGGCGTCAACGGTAACCCCGTGTAACCAGCCAGCCAAAACATAGATTTCTGTTCAATAGCGGCTGTCGGCCAGCCTGTCAACGGAAAAAACGGCCTCAAAAGCAGCCTGATTCCGGAAGATGCCCACCTTCCGCGCCAGTGACCGGCGAAAGAGCATACACCACCTCATCCGCCTGAACCCCATCAAAAAAAGACCCTATCCCTCGCCATACCGCTGCTAAATGAAATGCGGGCCTTGCTAACTACTTGATACAACAACCTAATGCCCATCGTGTGTTCTGTAACCAGTTGATATTACTTAACCGCATTGCCCCGCCGCAAGAACCCTCCCGCAATTTCCCCGCGCCTAGATACAAGAAACAAAATTTGCTACAATGAAATAACGCTCCCTTCGTCCCCACCCCAAAAGGAGGTCCGCCATGCTGAACAGGAAAAACTTTCTTTTCCGCATCCTGGTTGCACTTCTGACCCTTGCCGCGGTTGCCCAGGCCGAACCCGTTCTGGTTGAGTATAATGTTCCTCCCGGCTCGCACCCCCATGATGTTGCCCCGGCTGCGGACGGCGGGGTCTGGTATACCGCCCAGCGGCTTGGGGCTCTGGGCCATCTTGATCCCAAGAGCGGCAAAACCCGGCATATCCCGCTGGGGGAAAACTCCGCGCCGCACGGGGTCATTGTCGATCCCGACGGATCGCCTTGGATCACCGACAGCGGCCTCAACGCCATTGTCCGGGTTGAGGCCGCCACCGGCGCAATAAGCCGTTTTCCGCTGCCCGAGAGTGCAGCCCGTGCCAATCTCAACACCGCCACCTTCGACAAACAGGGGCAGCTCTGGTTCACCGGCCAGGCCGGGTATTACGGCCGCCTCATCGTGAAAACCGGGAAAATGGAAGTCTTCAAGGCCCCGCTCGGCCGCGGACCTTACGGCATCTGCACCGCCCCTGACGGCTCAATCTACTATGCCTCGCTGGCCGGCAGCCATATCGCCCGCATCGACACGCAGAGCGGCGCGGCCACGGTCATCAAGCCGCCGACTGCGGACCAGGGAGCGCGGCGGGTCTGGGCCGACTCGAAGGGGCGCATCTGGGTAAGCGAGTGGGATGGGGGGAAACTTGGCCTCTATGATCCCGGCAACAAGAGCTGGCGGGAATGGCAAGTTCCCGGGCCGAAGCCGAAGCCGTATGCGGTCTACGTCGATGACCATGATCTGGTCTGGCTCAGCGATTTCGGCCAAAATAGTTTGGTCCGCTTCGATCCGGCGACCGAGACCTTTACTGCCTTTCCCCTGCCGAGCAAAAAAGGCTCCATCCGCCAGATCCTGGGACGGCCGGGGGAGGTCTGGGGGGCCGAATCGAGGGTGGACAAGCTGGTTGTCCTGCGTATTCCGTAAGACGGGGAAAACCAGGGATACCCCAAACTTCCCCGCGCCAAGAGGCAAGGCGAGGATGGTGACGGTTGCCCATGCCTTGGTGAAAAAAACTGCACCTCAATGCATCCAACCGTCCATTTCTGCTACAATACAAACAGATGGACGTTGTCACCCCGTTTAGAAAACAACCTCTCCCAAGGCGCCATGCGAAAAAAAACCATCCTTCTCCCAGTGCTTCTTGTACTGCTCAGCTTCTGCCGGCTGTCCGAGGCCGTCGCCGCGGGCGCACCGCCACCCAGCGATCCACCCCCCAGTGTAACGCGCCCCGGTGCGCCGCGTCCGGGTAGACAGCCCGTCATTGATGTCTCCAGGCTGGAAAAAAGGATCCACGCCCTCATCAATCGGGAGCGAAAAAAGGCCGGGGTGCCGACTCTGGGCTGGAATCAAACCCTGCAACAGATCGCCCGCAATCACAGCCGGAATATGGCAACGCGGCGCTTTTTCTCCCACACCGATCCGGAAGGCCGCAACTTCAGTGAGCGTTACCGGCGGGGCGGATTCAAGTGCGCCATCAAAACGAGCAGGTATACCACCCAACTGGGGGGAGAAAACATTGCCTACAATAATCTCTACAGCGCCATCACGCGGCGGAATGGACGGACAACGACCTCCTGGAACACGGAGGAGCAGATTGCCGCCGCCGTGGTCAGACAATGGATGTCGAGCAGCGGCCACCGGCGGAATATCCTGACCCGCCACTACCGGCGGGAGGGGATCGGCGTTGCCATCGGCAAGGACGGCAAGGTGCTGGTTACCCAGAATTTTTGTTGAGTGCCAGCCGCGGCTGATCCGCGGCTGGAAAAGAGGCGAAGGGAGCAGGGGAAAAGTTCGCGTATTGCACGGTTATGGGCAAACGAAAGGTTTCTGAATGAAAAAGCTGCGTTCCGGAATATGTTTTGCGTTATTGTTCTCAAGTAATGTTTGGGCCGCGGATCTGTATGCCGTCCATGTTGAGACCTTGGCAAAAACAAGTTTAAGCTGGGATGGGAGCCGTCTGCCAAGTTACTCTCGCAGCACCCCGGAGGTAACAATTCTCCGGATCAAAATCCAGCCGGGAGCGCAATTACCGCTGCACACCCATCCGGAAATTAATGCCGGGGTATTGTTAAGTGGAGAGCTGACCGTGATTACTGAAGACAACAGGTTCTTGCATCTCAAAGCGGGAGAATCGATTGTCGAGGTTGTGAACAAATGGCATTACGGAAAGAATGAAGGCGATGAAACGGCGGAAATTCTAGTTTTCTATGCCGGCACAGTGGATACGCCGATAACCATTAAGCAATAAATTCGGTTTCCCCCCGCGCTCCATGCGGTTGAAGCGCTGTCGTAAAAACAGGCTCAGAGCCCCGAAGGGAGGACAAACAGGTCGGAGGGTTGAATATGGCGGCGACAAGTACGGCATATTCCGGCAAGACGCAAGAGGAAGAGAGGGCGAACCGTCCGTGGCCCGCTTGGCATTCGGCCCTGTCAAACTACCGGAACCCCAGCGCGCGCGCGGCCGGCTGGCAGCTGGCGAACACCTTGCTTCCCTACTGCGGCTTGTGGGTTTTGATGATCCTCTCCATCCGGCACGGCTATCCATACGGGCTCACCCTGGCCCTGGCAATGGTTGCCGCCCTATTTCTGGTGCGGCTCTTCCTCCTGTTTCACGATTGCGTGCACGGCTCGCTCTTTCCGGGAAAGGGCGCCAACACCTTCTGGGGACACGCTTTGGGGCTGCTGGCCTTCACCCCGTTCGACGACTGGCGTTTCAGTCATCTCCGGCACCATGCCAGCTATGCCAATCTCGACGCGCGCGGCTTCGGCGATATCTGGACCATGACCCGAACGGAATATGAGGAGTCCTCCCAGGGAAAGCAACTGGCTTACCGCCTCTACCGCAATCCCGTAGTCCTGATCGGCCTGGGCGCGCTGTTCAGCTTTCTGCTCCGCTACCGGCTGCCGGCACGAAAGGCGAAGCGCAAAGAGCGGGCGAGCGTCGCATTCACCAACCTGGTCATCGTCGTTGTCGTCCTGCTTGCCTCCTGGACCATAGGCTGGCGCACGTACCTGCTGATTCAACTGCCGGTGCTCTGGCTGGCCGGCGCCGCGGGAGTCTGGCTTTTCTATGTGCAGCACCAGTTCGAGGGCGGGTATTGGGCGCGCCGGCAGGAGTGGGATGCTCTGCGCGCGGCCATGGAAGGCAGTTCCTACTACAAGCTGCCTGCGGTCTTGCGTTGGTTTTCGGCCAACATCGGCTATCACCACGTGCATCACCTGAACCCCCGAATCCCGAATTACCGGTTGAAACAGTGCTATGATGCCGTGCCGCCGCTCCAGGAAAAGCCCGCCCTCACCATCAAAAAAAGCCTCTCCGGCATTCGCCTGAAACTATGGGACGAGGAGCGGCAGGAGCTTGTCGGGTTCCCTTGAAAGGGGGCGGAGTAAACCCCAGTTGACTCTATACCCGTAACTCCCGCCGCCATGACTCTTATTGGTGCTGAGCGAATATCTCTTCAAATACCGGGGCGACTTCCGTGAAGATCTTGAGGATTGCCGGATCAAAATGTTCCGGCATGGTCCTGCCGTCACCCTCGGTAATAATCCCAAGCGCCTTTTGATGGTCAAAGGCAGGCTTATAGGGCCTTTGACTCCGTAGTGCGTCATATTGATCCACAAGTAAAACTATCCTGCCCTCAATCGGCGTTTCTTCTCCTTTGAGCCCTCTCGGATACCCCCCGCCATCCCACCGCTCGTGATGCGTAAAAGCAATGGAGGCAGCCATTTGAATACCGGGATAGGTTGATCCCGAGAGAATCTTCTCGCCCATGGCGGCATGAGTCATCATGATCTCGGATTCAGCCGGATTAAGAGGCCCGGGCTTCAGGAGGATGTTGTCAGGGATGCCGATCTTGCCGAGGTCGTGCAGCGAACTGGCAAAGGTTATCTTTTCAATAAAGTCCGACGGCATACCCATCGCCTCGGCGATCTTGTTGGAATAAAACCCTATCCTCGCTATATGAGCGCCTGTTTCCGTATCGCGAAATTCCGCGGCTGCCGTCAGTTTCCGCACCATGTCGTTGCTCAGGGATATAAGGTCCCGGGTTCTTTCCCGCACCTGCTCCTCAAGTATCTGATTATGCTTGAGCATAAAATCGTCAAAGGCCTTGATCTTGAGAAGGTTCTTGACCCGGAGGGTTAACTCGATCTGATCGATGGGTTTGGAAAGAAATTCATTGGCGGAAGCCGAGAGCCCTTTTAATTTCGATTCTCTATCATGAAGCGCCGTCGCTATAATTATTGGGATATTTTTTGTCTCCGGGTCTGTTTTTAGAATCCGGCAGGCCTCGTAACCATCCATGACCGGCATCATGACATCAAGGATGATCAGGGCGGGCCTGCTCTCTCTGGCCTTCTGCACCGCCTCTTCCCCGTTTCCGGCAAATTCAAGATCATACCCTGACGGAATAAGCCATTGGGCGAGCAACCTGAGATTGGCATCCTCATCGTCAACTAGCAGTATCTTCTCACTCATGAGTCCAGAATCCCCCGCACCATTGCCAAAAGGTCTTTCGACAAAAAAGGCTTTTGGATGAAGTTGAAACTGCCCTCGGTCAATTCTGTGGTCTTGATAATATTCATAGTATAGCCGCTCGAAAAAAGTATTTTCAGCCGGGGGCTGACTTTCCTGATCGCCTCACTGACCTCTTTCCCGTTTTTCTTCGGCATGATCATATCAAGCAGGGCGAGGTTGATGTGCTCTTTGTTCTCCATGAATTTTGCGATCGCCTCTTCGCCGTCTGCCGCGGAAATAACCGTGTAGCCAAAGGACTCCAGCACAATTTCCATCAACTTTCTCACGGAAGCATCATCTTCGGCCACAAGGATGGTCTCATGCCCGCCCTTGACAGTGAGGGCGGACTCCACCTTTTGCTCCGCTATTGCCGCATCTTCACTAAGAGGCAGGTATATTTTAAATAGGGTGCCTTGTCCCGGTTCGCTGTAGACCTTGATGAATCCGTTATGCTGTTTGATTATTCCGTAGGAAATTGCCAGGCCGAGCCCTGTTCCTTCTCCTATCCCTTTCGTGGTAAAAAAAGGCTCGAATATCTTTTCTTGCGTTTCCGCATCCATCCCCTCTCCTGTATCGGCAACCGCGATAAGCACATACCTCCCGGGCTTTCCATAACCATACGCGGCAACATATTCATCATCCATCACCTCACGCCGGGTGCTGATCGTCAGTTTTCCGCCCTCCGGCATGGCGTCCCTGGCATTTACGGCAAGGTTTATCAGTACCTGTTCCAGCTGCCCGGCATCGGCCAAGACCATCAAGGATTGATCCGCAAGCTCCAAATGAAAATCAATATTCTCCCTGATAAGCCGGACCAGCATTTTCTCCAGACCCTGGATAAGGGCATTGATATTAACGAGCTTCACTTCGACAACCTGTTTTCTGCTGAAAACCAGCAGTCTATTGGTGAGGGTCGCAGCCCGGTCGGCAGCAATGAGCACCTCACTCATTTGTCCCTTTACAGAACTGCCGTCTGCCAAGGTGTCCAGGACCATGGTGCCATAGCCAAGAATCACATTGAGGATGTTATTGAAATCGTGAGAAATTCCCCCGGCCAAAGTGCCGACTGCTTCCATCTTCTGGGAGTGAAGCAGTTGCGCTTCAAGTTTATTGTGCTCCGTGAGATCAATTCCTACGCCGCTGAGGCCAATTAAATTCCCCGCATGGCCCCTCAATAGCGACGCTCTGAATTCATAGGGGATTTGCCTCCCGTCTTTGGTAACCAGCATTGCCTTGACACTGGTGCTGCCTTCTGCAACCGCTTCCCGAATGGACTCCGATACTCGCTTTTCGTCCTCTTTACGGAAGAAATCAGTAGGCTGCATCGTGGCGATTTCCGCGTCGATATAGCCTGTTACGGCATTTATGGTTCGATTCCACCTAAGAAATCGCCCTTCCAGATCAAAAACAAAGAAAAAATCCTTCAGAGTATTCAGGGCATTTTCAATAAAGCTTTTCTCCGCCCTCAGTTTTCCATCCGCCCGCTTTCTTTCAGAGACGTCGCGAATGTTGCATTGCGCCAGCTTTGCCCTGTCGACCATATATATATCCGTGTCGATATATTGTCCGGACTTGGTCTTGACCTGAACATCTTCATAATTAAGGATGCCTTCCTTGTCCAACGCGCTCATGACGGATGGAAAATCACTCATATCAAGAGATACCCCGATATCTTCAATGGTTTTTCCAATGTACTCCTCTTTGGAATAACCGAACATCCTTTCGGCGGACGCATTGGCTTTGATTATAAGTCCGGCGTTTTTTTCAAGAAGGATTATCCCATCGTTTGCGGTTTCGAAAATGCGCCTGTAGCGCTCCTCTGAGTCTGTCAACAAGTCTTCCAGCCGCTTGCGCTCGGTAATATCCTCGATAGCCAGGAGAATGATCCGTTCCTTTCCCCTTTCCCGTTCTATTTGCCGGGCATTCAGCAGCATGATGCGGCGGCCGATGGTGGCAAAATTGTGCTCGACCTCATAGTCGTCAAAGGTGGTCTTCTGGGGAAGGATGGTTTCCAGTAGCTCCCGCAGCCTGGGGATGTCCCATTGCTTGTTGCCCAGGTCGTAGATAAGCTGCCCCACTGTCTCCTCGGGTTTCACCTTGAAGAATTCATAGAAGGAACGGCTGACCGTGACCACTCTCAGGTCTTGATCCAAACAGAGCAGGGGCTCGCGCACCGTATTGATAACGTTTTTTGCAAATTCATGGGCTGCATCCGCGGATTTTTTAATCACTTCAAGCTCTATTCGGGTCTTTTCCAGACCTGCTTCTATCTCCTTGCGCTCGGTGATATCCTCGATGGCCAGGAGAATGACCCGCTTCTTTCCTTTCTCTCGCTCTATTTGCCGGGCATTCAGCAGCATGATGCGGCGGCCGATGGTGGCAAAATTGTGCTCGACCTCATAGTCGTCAAAGGTGGTCTTCTGGGGAAGGATGGTTTCCAGCAGCTCCCGCAGCTTGGGGATGTCCCACTGCTTGTTGCCCAGATCGTAGATAAGCTGCCCCACTGTCTCCCCTGGTTTCACCTTGAAGAATTCATAAAAGGAACGGCTGACCGTGACCACTCTCAGGTCCTGATCCAGAGCGATTAAGGGCTCACGCACGGTGTCAATGATGCAGTCGGCATATTCCTTGGAGCTTGTTTCGGTTTTACCTCTGACCATCAACTATCTCCTTTATCGGTTAGGAGTCCATCGGGATTGCTCCTCGCATAACAGCAAAGAAAATCTCCCCGAGTTGTTTAGTGTGTGTGGAGATGTGGGGTGGACGGTGTGGATAATCGCTACCGGTCGTTGTCGGTAAAGATTTCCCTGGTCCTGCTGATGATTTTTTCAGGGTTTCCATTTTTACTATATCAAATAACCGGCCAGTAAAGGGAAGAATCGTACCGAGTTCATTCTGGACGCAACGCGACTGGCTGGGGTCAGGGGTAGACCATCACCATCAGGAAGAGTCACTCCGGCATTCGCCTCAAACTATGGGATGGGGAACAAAAAGGGCTTGGCGGGTTCTTTTGAGTTGCCGAGATAAAAAATGGGCACGAAGTCCGATAGGTGTTCTTGCTCCCTCCTTGCTCAGTGCAACATGAACCAGGAATCTTCTCCCTTCCAGCCTGGCTTGTTCCCCCGCAATTGACCGAAAGGCAATATGCTTGGCTGCTATTGACGCCACTTCCATTTCTGTTTATGTTTTAATATAGGCCTGAAAGAGTATCAGGCCCCTGCGTCTGCTCCGTGAAAAGGGAATACAACCTCCCGTAGATGGAGAAAAGACATGGCGGTCGATGATATCAATAACACCACTCCTGTTTTGCCGGCGGCTCTGCAACGTCGAATCCAGACCTTTGTTCCCCTGGCAGCCTCCCTTCTTACTACGGTGAAGGATCCTGTGGCCGTGGCGACTGCCGCGGCGCAAAATCTAACCCCTGCCCAACAGGCTGCCCTGCTGGGCAACGAGGCGCTGCAAACCCTGAGCCTCGAACCGACCTCCCCCATCGACCCGCTCCTGGCCGATGGAACAACCCCCGATCTGGCCGCCATTCTTGAGTCGGAAGGATTGAGCCCGGCCCAGCAAGCGGCCTTGGCGGCAAACGAAATCGTGCAAGCCGCCATTGAGGAGGAAAACCAGACCCCATCCCAACAGGCTGCCCTGACGGTGAATCAGGCGCTGCAAACCCTGACCGCTCCCCTGGTCCAGACGGAAACCACCCTCACCCTTGAGGAGGAGGCGGCAATCGCCGGGCAAACCCAAGCTCCGGACGCGGAGGAAACAACGGCGACTGCCGGAACGGCAGCGGGCGTGACTCTTGCCGCCACCGCCGCGGCTGCCGCACCAACCGTGACTGCCGCCACCGCCGCGGCCGCGGAAACGACGGCGGCACCCCAAGCGCTGAACCCCGTCCAGCAGGCAACGGGCCAAGCGATTCCGTTTCAAAATGCGGTCGCGGTGTATGAAGTGAGAAACCCAACCCCGCCTCCTCCGGACCCGGCGCCGATCCGGAAAGATATCCATCCGCCGGTGCCCATCGGCAGGGTGCGGCCCATTGATCCTCTGGTTCTCAGACAGGAGTGGGAAAAGAGAAAAATTACCAAGCGGAAAGAAGTCGGGCATCCGGTAGAAACCGAGTCCCGCCCGCCCCTGGCGGAAAAAGTCATTCGGGATTTGGTACGAAAGGCCAATGAAGATCTGGCCGCCAGCGGGGTGCCCTTGCACTTGGTCCTCGCCCGGAACGAAGAGGGCTTTGCCCTGGACGTCTATGACTGTTCGGATAATGCGGTGTGCGAGGTAACGCAGGAGGTTCCGCTTGATCTCCACAACCTCTTGATCACTCTGGATAATCTCGAACATGAGACCGGGATCATTGTCAATATCAAGACCTGAGGCTTAGAGCTTGTCCGTAAATAAATCTTTGGTGCTCGCATCCAGCTTTTGGCCGTCTTTGACCGCTCCTCAATCGCAAAATCCTCGCTGTAGCGCTGCTACGCCTGTGGTTTTGCTCAATCGTCCCGGCCAAATCCGTCTCAAAATCCGGCGCGATCCCTGAAAAGATTATTTACGGACAAGCTCTTACCCTCTTTACAAGCGCCGGACCGTTTCCCTGTCCGGCTCGGGCCGCGCATCGGTCCTCACGCTGAAAGCATGGACAACCACCGTGTGGCCGCTTTCCGTTTCCACATGCACCCTCCATTCCCCTGCCGCGACATTCTCCTTATAGGTGTACCCCCGGAAACCGCCATCGCGGCCGCCAAAGAGGCCAAAACCCACGCGGGAGACGGTCTGCCAACCGCGGAAGGGATCGTAATGCTCCCAGCGATGATACAGGCGGGTGCGTAAACCCCTCGGGGCGAAGACCGAGGAAACGCAGTACAGCCGCTCGCCCGGCGCAAGATGCACCTCGGTTGACAACTCCCGCCAGAATACCCACCAGGGCGCCTTTTCCAGGGTGAGGCGATACTCCGCCGCCGTATGCGCAAAATTTCTCCCCACCTGAATATCCCGCTTCACCAGGGGAACCGGAGGGATAAGATCCAAGGGATACGCCACCGCCAGCAGTCCGGCGATGATCCAGACCGGCGCCGCCCGCCCGGGACACCCCGGGGTTTTCTTGCGCAGCCAGTGGGTGAGCCCGGCGCCTGCCAGGGTGCTGAGGTAAAACCAGACCATGCCGATGCTGCCGACCAGGAAGGGCAGGAGAAAATTAAAGAGCAGCATGGCGCAGAGGCCGAACAAGGCCCAGGTGAGGGTAAAACGATGGTACCTGTCGTCGATGAATTCGTTGGCGATCAGCAACCCGCCAAGGCCCAGGGACCACACCACGGCGGTCAGATGACTGGAGCTTTGAAAGTAGAGAATGAACAGCACGCTGAACAGCCCGCCGAACAGGAACTGGAGCAGCAGGAAAGGAGCGCGTTCCCGCCAGATGGTGAGGGAAGAATCGGACGGGACTGCAATCTCTGCCCCGGCATCGGGGGCAATCGCGGCCAAGGCGTGGCTCCGATGCCCCAGCCACCACAGAATTCCGGCCGCGCCGACAAGATAGCCGGAAAGAATCCACAGATCCGCAGAGGTGACGGAAAAGCCAACGGTAAGGGCATCCCATAAAAAACCGCCAAAGAAGGCAATGACGGAAAGATAGGTACGCAGATGGGCAAGTTTATTGTTCACGGATCAGTCCTGCAGGAAGACAAGGGGAGAAGGCCGACTGCCATTTTATAAAGCTATTCAGCTTGGAACCGGAAATGACCCGAGCCAAGAAACGGAACGGTCCAGCAGTGCCCCAGATGCTAGGAAGAGGCCGGCGAAGTGTGCTGGTGCACATGAGCCGACCGATGACAACGCAGCTGGGGTGCTGCTGGACAGTTACGAAGACTTCAACTGGAGGGTGGGCTTGTTGCCAAGCACCAGCTTCAGCCAGTCGTAGCCAAAGGTGAGCAGCGCCTCGTCATCGGTCTCGATGAGGCGTTTGCGCGATTTGTCCAGCCTATAAACGTTGAGCATCTTGCGCTCCACCACGTACTGCCGGAAACGATCGACATTGTAGCAGACCATGAAGGCCAGCTGCTGCTTGGGTCCGGCCATGCCCTCGCCCTGCCAGGGGTTGGAGGCAAAGAGGGTGTCCATCTCGGCCCAGAGGTCGTCCATGGCGTTGTAATAAACGAGCTGCTGGTCGCGGAGCCACTCCTTCACCGTCCACTCTTTTTTCTCCTGATGGCCCAGGCAGTAGGCATGATCGGTCATGAAATAATAGGCCCGGGGCCGGCCCCGCTCCGGGTTGCGGTCAACGGCCCGCTCCAATGGGTAGGTGCGGCAGGCGGAGGGCCGATCCTCATAAACCAGACAGCCCCGTTCCGGGTCGAGAAACGGGCAGGTGCCTTCCGCCTCATCCTGCATCCGCATGACCACCGAGGGGAAGAGCGGGTTGGTCCCCTGAACCACGCCGGTGTAGGTGTTGAGAAACTCCTCCGAGGTGATCCCCAGTCTTTTCTTCAACCGGAGGATATCGTAGGGGTAGAGAAAAAGGGTGAGCTTCCGGCAGCAGCGGGTAAAGCAGGGAACCCCGGGGTGGCAGGCAAAGGGAAACGGGGAGTCGCCCAGGGGCTGCATGCCTTCGGGAAATTTTTTCAGGTCGGTCATTATCTTTTTCCTGGCGCAATATGGGAACGGCACGGTAACAATACGGCTTGCGGCATGGCCTCCCCATGCCTAAAATGATCGCGCAAATTACCATCCTGCCGCCAAAAGGTCAATATCCATGCCGACCACTGCCCCTGAGACCCAGTCGCCGCCCTGTTCCCCGCGCGCCCTGCTCCCTGCCCTGGCTCTGCTGCTTCTGGTCTCAGCCTGCGCCCCGCGGTTGCAAACCTCGGCCTGGGTGGTCCGTTTCGATCTGGACAGCCCGGAGGAGGTCACCTCGGTCTGCGCCCAGGCCAAGGAGGCAGGATTTGACCAACTGCTGGTGCAGGTCCGGGGAAGGGCCGACGCCCTGTACCGAAGCGAGATCGCGCCCCGGGCCGAGAACCTGGCCGCGGCCCCGGCGGATTTCGACCCCCTGGCGCAGCTCCTCGCCGACTGCGCCCCCCTGCCCCTCCATGCCTGGCTCAATGTCTATTACCTCTGGGGCGGCGCCACCCCGCCGGAAAACCCCAACCACCCCGGACACCCGGACCAATCCTGGATTCTCGCCGACAACACCGGCCGGCCGGTTTCCAGCTATTCGGCGCGGGAGAAGCGGCTGGGCTGGATCGAAGGCAGCTATGCCGACCCGGCCTCTGGGCAATACCGGGCTCTTTTGGTGACGGTGGTCAAAGAGCTGCTGGCCCGCTACCCGGTGGCCGGAATCCATCTTGACTTCCTCCGCTACCCCGGCCCAGGCTACGGGAAAAGCGACGCGCTGGCCGGAGAATTTGCGCGACTCTGGGGGGCTGACCCCAGGCTGCTGCCCGAGCGGCTCAACGCCGAGACCGTGACCGCCTGGCTTGAGGGGACGCAACCGCCTGCGGACCGGGTGCTTACCACGGCGGCACTTTTCTGGAACGAGTTCCGCGCCGGCCAGGTGACCCAGCTCCTGCGGGAGGTCCGGCAGGCCGTGGATCAGGGCGGCGCCCCGGGGACCGTCCTCTCGGCCGCCGT
>DASWIU010000307.1:0-4917 GCA_036397515.1 Desulfurivibrionaceae bacterium
CGGGGTACGCGCCGAGGAGGTGCTTTCCGATATGGCCTGCAAGGCAGCGATCAAGGCGGGCCAAAGCCTGAGTCCCAAGGAAGCTCAAGCCCTGCTCGACGAGATGCAACGGGCCGAGGTCTTTTCCCATTGCCCCCATGGCCGCCCGGTGGCCAAGAGCTTTACCTCCCACGATCTCAAGAAATGGTTCTACCGCGGGTAAGTATTCAGCAGCACCGCATCTCCTTTGTCATCGACCGGTTCGCATACCTGTTGTATAGCGAACCGGCCTCTTTCGCGGATCTGCGGCACTGCTGAATACTTACAAAAAAACATCGCGCAAGCGGTTTGGAAAATGTATCCTTTTCCAAAAGCATCCAGCTATCCATGCCCTCCGCGGCTGTAATTTTTTTGATAAGGAAAATCCCATGACAACCCCCGTAACCCAAACGAATTTTGCCAATCTCCAGCTGCTGCATCGCGGCAAGGTCCGTGATCTCTACGAGGTGGGCGACCATCTGCTGATGGTCGCCTCGGATAGAATCTCCGCCTTTGACGTGGTCATGGATGATCCCATCCCCGACAAGGGCGCGATTCTGACCAAGCTTTCCCTGTTCTGGTTTGAGTATCTCAAGGACATTGTGCCCAATCATCTGATTACGGCAAATGTTGCGGAATATCCGGCTGCCTGCGCGCCCTACCGTGAGCAGCTTGAGGGCCGCAGTCTGCTGGTGAAAAAAGCCAAGCCCCTGCCGGTGGAGTGCATCGTCCGCGGTTATCTCTCCGGCTCCTTCTGGCAGGCCTATAAAAAAGATCCCATTGTCTGCGGTTTTGCCTTGCCTGCGGGGATGCGGGAGTCGGATAAGTTTCCCGAGCCGCTTTTCACCCCCTCCACCAAGGCGGCGCTCGGCACCCACGACGAGAACATCTCCCTGGCCGAGATGGAAAAGATCGTGGGCAAGGAACAGACCGCGCGGATCAAGGATATCTGTGTGCGCCTCTATGTAAAGGCGGCGGACTATGCCCGCGGCAGGGGAATCATCATTGCCGACACCAAGTTTGAACTCGGCATCTGCGAGGGTGAGTTGATCCTGATCGATGAGGTGCTGACCCCGGATTCATCGAGGTTCTGGCCTCAAGACCAGTACCAGCCCGGCGCCGGCCAGCCGAGTTTCGACAAGCAGTTTCTCCGCGACTATCTTTCCTCTCTCGATTGGGGGAAAAACCCGCCGCCGCCCAAGCTGCCCAAGGAAATCATCGAGAAAACCGCGTCTCGTTATCGGGAGGCGCTGGTCAAGATAACCGGCGGCGATCTTTAGAAGGCGCGGAACTGTCCAGCAGCACCGCATCTGCTTTGTCATCGGCTTGGCTCCTGTGCAACAGCACACTTCGCAGGCCTTTTTGTCGGACACTTCTGCCGACAATTGACACGCGCATCCGCGGCACTGCGGAACAGTTGCAATTGAGATGTTTCAGCCTGTTTTAACCTTTACCCTTGTGCCGCGAGGTGATGTGATGTCGAGGCCCCTTGTCCGGGTCCTGTGCAAAACCGTTGCCCTCATACCGATGTTTTTTGTTCTATTCGGCCTTGCCGGCTGCGGGTTATCCGGGAGTAAGGCCGGCGGCGTCAGGGAATTTTTCACCCCCACGGATGTCAGCATCATCCGCCATCATCTGCAGCAGTATCGCACCTCCTTGCGGGATTTCACCGCGCGCCTGTATGCCAAAAACCCCAAATACGAGAAAGATCCGGCCCAGCAACGGCGGAAGATCGAGTCCATTTTTGCTCCCTTGCCCACCGGGGAGCAGGTGTATGCCTACAAACCTTCCCATGAGATACTCACGGCGGCATTTCAAGGGGAGGTTACCGAACCGGATCGGATATACCTGCTGAGCCTCGGCCTGTGGAAAAGCATCCGGGAGGCCTATAATATTCAGGAGGGGGATTTTTTTCTGAGCGGGCTTCAGGTTTCCCAAGAGCGTTTGCAGCGGCTTCATCACAATGTCAGTCAGGTGAGTTGGCGGCTGAAGACGTACAAGGACAAGAGCGGGAAGCTGTTGTTCATCACCAACGAAGCAGGGGAAGGCGGCTACATCAATATGGGCTACGAGGTTATCATGACCCGGATACTCACCCGTATTGAAGATGACATCATCATGCGGGGAGGGCTGCCGGGGCAATACATGTTCAAGATGTCCACCGTGTTTGTGGGCATCCTTCTCTGAGGGCGGGGTAACTTGCCCGGCAGCACCGCATCTGCGTTGTCATCGGCCTGCTCATGTGCACCAGCACACTTCGCAGACCTCTTTCCAGCATCCGCGGCACTGCTGGACAGTTACCTTTACAGTCCGGACTCCTTCAGTTTTTCCAGCAGATCCTTTTGTTCCTCCGACAAATCCTTTGGCACCGCCACCAGGATTTTTACCAGCAGGTCTCCCCGTGTTCCTCCGGGGCCGTCCGGCAATCCGTGTTTGCGCAGGCGCAGTTTTGCCTGGGGCTGGCAGCCCGGCGGAACTTTGACCTTGAGCTGTTTTCCTTCCAGGGTCGGGACCGCCACCTCCGCGCCAAACACGGCGGAGCTGTAGGGTATTTGCAGGTCCATGGTGAGATGCGACCCTTCCCGGGTAAAGGTCGGGTGCGGTTCGACCCTGATCAGCAGATACAGGTCGCCCGACGGCCCGCCCATGGGCGAAGGGGAGCCTTTGCCGGAAATGCGCAGCTTCTTGCCGGTCTCGATTCCGGCGGGAATCTTGACGGAAACCTTTTCCGCCGCAGCGCCGCGGCCAAGGGAGATGGTTTTTTCGGCGCCGCTCAGCACCTCGGAGAGGGTTATCGGCAGCTCCAGGGAAAGATCGCTGCCCTTCACCTGTTGCTGCTGGCGGAAATCCTGAAAGCCATGGCCCCCCCGCCCCCCAGCCCCAGGCTGGCGGAACATCTCCTCGAACCCGCCCCCCCCGCCGGAACTCCGGAAGGTGGTGCGGCCCCCGCCGAAGTTGATCCCGAATTCCCGCAGGATATCGCCCAGATCGGCGTTGCGGAAGATATCCTCCTGGGAATAGCGCTGCTGGAACCCGGCGGAGCCAACGGTGTCGTATTGCTGCCGCTTTTCCTTGTCGGAGAGAACGGCGTACGCCTCGCTGATCTTTTTAAACTGCTCCTCCGCCTCCTTGTTCCCCTTGTTGCGGTCCGGGTGGTGCTTGAGTGCAAGTTTGCGGTAGGCTTTCTTGATTTCCTCCGGGGAAGCGCTTTTTTCCACACCGAGTAATTTATAGTAATCCATACCTGGCCTGCCTGTCTGTTCTGGCGTCTGTCATTAAAAAGCGAACTCTAGAACGGAACATCATCACCCATGACCGGCTCGGGGAAAGGCTGATCGTTGTACTGTTGGGACTGCGAAGAGTCGCCGCTGCTGCCGCGGGGGGAGAGCATCTTCATCTCCCTGGCCACGATCTCGGTGGTGTATTTGGTGTTGCCGTCCTTGTCATCCCATTTGCGGGTTTGCAATCTTCCTTCGATGAAAACCTTGGAGCCCTTTGACAGGTACTCGCCGCAAATCTCGCCCAGGCGGCCAAAGGCCACGATCCGGTGCCATTCGGTCAACTCTTCCTTGGTCCCGTCCTGTTTTTTCCAAGTTTCCGTGGTGGCGACATTGAAGCTGGCGATGGCGGCCCCTGCCTGCGAGTAACGTACTTCCGGGTCCTTGCCGAGATTGCCGATGAGGATGACTTTGTTGACCATTTCTTCTCCTTATATTCTCGATCAGATTTACAGAAAAATGAGACGTTGTCTTGATGGCCCGCCCATCATAACGGCTATTGCCCGAGCCTGCACCAACCTTTTCCGGATGCGGAATTTCCGCTGCCTTCAGGGCGTGGCCGCCGGGTAAAGATATACCATAGTAAGGATGGCCGGGGTAAAAATCAACACCGAAAAGGGCGGCTGGGCCAGGGATTGTACCGTTCTGTGGATGGCGCCGTGCTCAGGGCGGGCCGCATTTTTTTCGGGCAGCCAGATCGAGCATGGCGGGCAGCCCGCCCCTTTCTTCCGGGGAAAAGCCGAGGACCTCCCGCCAGATCTCGTCGCTTTCCATACAGAAATAGAGACAGGTGTTCGGGTCCAGGTGGCGGGAAAGATGGTGCGCCATATGGTGGTACATCTCCGTGCGCAGCGGGCGGAAATAACGGAATTTATTGTCCAGCCCCAGGACAAACTCTTCCTGGAAAAAACGGGACCTGGGAAAACGGCCGGTGGCAATGTTTTTCAGGGCAGGGAGAAAACGCAGCGCCCCCATGCTGATCCAGACGATGCTTGCCGCCGGCACCGTGGCAAAGAGCCGGTCGATTGTCTCTTTATAGCCCTTCCGCCAGCCGGGATGATAGATGAGCGGATCAAAATGAAAGGCCAGTTTGTAGCCCCAGGCGGCGCACTGGGCTGCGGCGGCCAACCGCTGCTCCAGGCTGGCGGTGCGCAGCTCTTCCTTGGCCATGATCTCCGTGCTGTTGAGTGACCAGGCCATGATGGCGCGGCCGCCATGCTCGCAGTGTTTTAGGTTATTCAGGGCAACCGCCTTGGATTTCAGCTCAAGCACCGCGTTGGGCTGATTCTTGAAAAAATCAATGAGGATTCGGCTCAAGCCCGTGATCCGGTCCAGGGCCATGCTGTCGGTAAACTCACCGGTGCCGATGCGCCGGAAGGTCTGCGGGGTTTCGGCAAAGGTCGCGGTGAGTTCGGCCAGAAGCTCGTCGGTGTTTACAAAAAAAGAGAGCCAGGGGTTGTTGAGGTAGGCCTGCAGGATGCAGTACACGCAGTCCATGGGGCAGTTCATGCCGACATTGAGCACCTGGTAGTCGCAGCAGCGGTATTCCCTGGTCGCAGGGCAGGGCTTGAGAAAGCGGCCCCGGTTCTTGCAGAGGACCAGATGCTTCTTCCCGCTGGTG
>DASWIU010000308.1:0-3215 GCA_036397515.1 Desulfurivibrionaceae bacterium
ATGCGCCGAATTTTTCCCTTGACAGCAGCCGGGCGTAGGTCCACTATCCGCAACCCCTCCAAACTGATTTTTTCCGGCTATAGAGTGCTGATCCTATACAGCGCAGCAAACCCAAGGCGCGATTAGTAATGTATATTTAAAATTAAAGTTGAAATTTACATAATTTAAGAGTAGTAATATTGGCATGGAACTCATTACCCGCACAGCAGAAAGCTACCTCCTTCAAGTTGCCAACCAATATCCGGTGATAACCATCACCGGCCCCCGGCAGAGCGGCAAAACAACCCTGTGCCGCAAGGTTTTTGCCGACAAAAAATACATCAGTCTGGAAAATCTCGATACCCGACAGTTCGCCAGGGAAGATCCACGCGGTTTTCTCGCCGGGCTGCCCGATGGCGCCATCCTGGATGAGATTCAGCATACTCCGGATATCCTTTCCTACATTCAGACCATTGTTGATGATGACAAGCGCAACGGCATGTTCATTCTGACCGGCAGCCAGCAATTCGAGGTGACAAATGTCATCAACCAGTCCCTTGCCGGCCGTACGGCCCTCCTCAAGTTGCTACCGTTCAGCATCGAGGAGCTGGCCGCATCCTTGGCCGGAGTTTCCATCGACAGACTGCTTCTCTCCGGATTTTATCCCCGAATCTGGAAAGAAGATCTGCAACCGGCGCAAACTCTTGCCGCCTATCTGGAAACCTATGTGGAAAGGGATATCCGGCAGTTAATCAACATAAAAGATCTTGGTCTGTTCCAGCGTTTTGTCACCCTGTGCGCTGGGCGGGTCGGGCAGCTGCTCAACTTCAACAATCTGGCGGCGGATGCCGGTGTCTCGCATCAGACCGCCCGCAATTGGTTGACTCTGCTTGAAGCGAGCTACATCGTGTTCCGGCTGCCTCCTTATGCCGCCAATATCTCCAAGCGGCTCGTCAAATCGCCCAAGCTCTATTTTTATGATGTGGGCTTGGCCGCGCACCTGCTGGGCCTTGAAAGCGAACTCCATGTGAGCCGTGATCCCTTGCGGGGAAATCTGTTTGAAAACATGGTGATCATGGAGGCATTAAAGTATCGTCTGCATCGCGGTAAACGCTCCAATCTTCATTTCTATCGGGACAGCAACGGCAATGAGGTGGATTTGTTGCTCAGTCTCGGCCCCGATCTCTACCCAGTCGAGATCAAGGCCGGCATGACCGTCAACAGAGATTATTTCAAAGGTCTGGATCATTTTGCCGGAAACTTCCCTCTTCCCTACGGTCGTGGCCTCGTATACGGGGGCAACGAAACACAGGAACGCACCGGCACCTCGGTTTTCCCGGCGACCCGGTTTCATGCCTTGCTCGCAGGACTGGCTCATGGAAATCACCAGTAACTCCGTGCGAATGCGCCGAATTTTTCCCTTGACAGCAGCCGGGCTTAGAAGTAAAAGTGCCTGTTCTGAAAAAGACTGTCCATACGGCCCCAGACCAGGGCCGTTTTTTAGTAGCCGTTCGACAAATAATCTGTGCTTTTTTGACCTTTCGTTACGGCTACTTATGCCGTTCTCGGGATCACAATTGTGCACGTTAATTTTAACGACGGCGTTAATGCCGGTTTTCCAAGGTATGGTGCCTTGACCGGCGCCAGCCGTAACCGCACACATGCACGAATGGAGTGAAAGATTTACCATGAGAGACATTACGAAGGTCCGCAATATTGGAATCAGCGCCCATATCGACTCGGGAAAAACCACCCTGACCGAGCGCATCCTTTTTTATACCCAGCGTATTCATGCCATCCATGAAGTACGCGGCAAGGACGGCGTCGGCGCGAAAATGGACTCCATGGAGCTGGAGCGGGAGCGGGGCATCACCATCTGTTCCGCCGCCACCTATTGCGACTGGAAGGACCATGCCATCAACATCATCGACACCCCGGGCCATGTGGATTTCACCATCGAGGTTGAGCGGGCCCTGCGCGTGCTTGACGGCGCGGTGCTGATTCTCTGTTCCGTCGGCGGGGTGCAGTCACAAAGTATCACGGTTAACCGGCAGATGACCCGCTACCGGGTTCCCCGCGTGGCCTTCATCAATAAATGCGACCGCACCGGCGCCAATCCGGACCGGGTCGTCAAGCAGCTCCGCGACAAGCTGGCCCTAAACGCCGTGCCCATCCAGGTGCCCATGGGCCTTGAGGGCGACATGCAGGGGCTTATCGATCTGGTCCGGATGAAGGCCATCTATTTTGACGGAGAAAACGGCGACAAGATCCGCGAAGAGGAGATCCCGGCCCAGTACAAAGAGGAATGCGACCTCAAGCGGGAAGAGATGCTGGACGCGGTTTCCATGTTCTCCGATGAATTGATGGAGGCCGTACTCGAAGGCACCCCCACCGAAGAAATGATCATGGCCGCGATCCGCACGGGCACGCTGTCCATGGAGTTCACCCCGGTTATGATGGGCACCGCCTACAAGAACAAAGGGGTGCAGCTTTTGCTGGATGCGGTCGTCTCCTACCTGCCCTGCCCGACCGATGTTGACAACTTCGCCCTGGATCTGGATCATGACGAAGCCGAGGTCAAGGTCAGCAACAATTCGAGCGACCCTCTGCTGGCCCTGGCCTTCAAGCTTGAGGATGGCCGGTACGGGCAGCTTACCTATGTTCGTACCTACCAAGGCACCCTGAAAAAAGGCGATTCCATCGTCAATGTCCGCACCGGCAAGAAGGCCAAGGTCGGCCGTCTGGTGCGGATGCATTCCGACGATATGGAGGAGATCGACGAAGCAGGCTCCGGCGATATCGTGGCCCTGTTCGGCATCGATTGCGCCTCCGGCGACACCTTCACCAGCGGCTCGGATTACAACTTCTCCATGACCTCCATGCATGTGCCGGCGCCGGTTATCTCCCTGTCCATCACCCCGGTGGACAACAAGGCCCAGGACAACATGTCCAAGGCCCTGAACCGCTTTACCAAGGAAGACCCCACCTTCAAGACCTTTGTTGACCCGGAGACCATGGAAACCATCATCTCCGGCATGGGCGAGCTGCATCTTGACGTGTACGTCGAACGGATGAAGCGCGAATACAAGGCCGAGGTAACGGTGGGTGCGCCCCAGGTTGCCTACCGCGAGACCATCACCCAGAAGGCCGAGTTCAACTATACCCACAAGAAGCAGACCGGCGGCTCCGGCCAGTTCGGTCGGGTTGCCGGCTTCATTGAGCCGATGGAAGAGGGC
>DASWIU010000309.1:0-2300 GCA_036397515.1 Desulfurivibrionaceae bacterium
GCCTGCACTGCCGCAGCCAGCGGCTCCGGCTTCATGACCATGCCTTCCCCGCCGCCAAAGGGGCGGTCATCGGTCATGGTGTGCTTATCAAGCGCATAATCGCGGATGTTGTGGCAGGCGATTGCTATCTGCCCCGCCTCCTGCGCCCTGCGGATTATCCCCTCCTTGAGCGGAGAATCCAGCAGTTCCGGAAAAATCGTCAGGACATCGAATCGGATGGTCTCGCTCACCGGAGCTTCAGCTCGCATCGTCAGGCGTCCCGCCCGCATTCATTTCCAACAGCCCCGGAGGCGGCGTAACCATCAGCGCCTTGCCGTCCGGAGCAAGGCCGGCCACACACTCGGCAACCACCGGGATCAGATACTCGCCGCCCGCCCCGGTAATCACCAGGATATCGTGGGCCGGGGTGGCCATGATCGAGGTGACCCGACCCAACTCCTGCCCGGCATCGCTGCGCACGGGCAATCCAACCAGTTCATGCCAGTAAAAGGTTCCAGGCCCGAGGACCGGCAAAAACTCCCGGTCAATTCGCACCTCCCAGCCGCGCAGCCCTTCCGCCGCGCTTCTGCCCGAAAGTCCGGCAAGCTGGAGGAGAACCAGATTGCCCAAAGGCCGGCACAGCTCAACCTCATACGACTTGGCCACCCCCTGGACAGGTTCGACCAGGGTCAACCGCCGGTAGCCGAGAAAATCATCAGGCCTGCCGGAAAAAGGATAAACCTTAAGCTCACCCTTGATGCCGTGGGCCTTGGCAACCTTGCCCACCGCAATCTGCCCGCCATGGGCAACGCCGACATCAAGGATTTTCAAAAATGACGAAATCGTAGAAACCCCCAAAGGCCACAGGTCAATTAGACAAAATCAACAAGTGACGCAGAGATAACCGTTGTAATCGCGGCTTGAAGCGATTTCAACAAAAAGCCTACTCCGCGATCTCGAGACGGGCCTTGCGGTTGTCCTTGCCGGCTGCGGCAGAAAGCAGCGAACGGATGGCCCTGGCGGTGCGGCCCTGTTTCCCGATCACCTTGCCAAGATCCTCCTTGGCTACCCGCAACTCAAGAACAACGGCGCCTTCGCCTTCCGTCTCGGTAACCTGGACGGCAGAGGGATCATCCACCAACGAGGTGGCTATGAATGCGACCAGATCCTTCATGGAGTCTTATGCCGCCACTTTGGCGGTCTTGGCCAGCAAGCTCTTCACCGTCTCGGAAGGCAGGGCGCCCTTGTCGAGCCAGACCTGAATCCGGTCCTGCTTGACGATAACCTCGGCGGGCTGCTTGCAAGGGTCGTAGGTACCGACCACTTCAAGAAACTGGCCGTCGCGGCACGCCTCGGCGTTGGCTACGACAATGCGGTAAAAAGGTTTCTTCTTGCGGCCCATTCTGGTCAAACGAATCCGTACAGCCATGGTGTTGTTTCCTCCTATGTGTTATTTACTGAACGCCAAGAAGCAAGGAAGCTCCGTTTTCAATAGCAAGCTGTGATCTTTGCGCCCTTTGCGTCTCCGCGTTATTCTTTTTCAATACAACCGGACAAACTTATATCTACCGGAACAGCCCCTTGGGCCGTTTCTTTTTCTTCGGTCCGCCGACAAAGGCGCCCAGTCCGCCGGGCTTGCCGCTCATCTGCTTCATCATCTTGAGCATGTCCGTGTAGCTCTTGATGACCTTATTCACATCCTGCACCGTGGTGCCGCTCCCCTTGGCGATGCGCGTTCTGCGGTTCGCGTTGAGGATCGCGTGGTTGCGGCGTTCCTTGAGGGTCATGGAGTTGATGATCGCCTCCACCCGGCCCAGCTCTTTTTCATCGGGCTTGGGCATGTCCTTGAGCTGCTTGATCCGGCTCATCCCCGGAATCATGCCCATGATCTGCTCCAGGCTGCCCATCTTCTTGATCTGCTGGATCTGCCCAAGAAAATCCTCCAGGGAAAACCCTTCTTTCTTGAGCTTCTTGGCGAGTTTCTCCGCCTTGTCCTTATCAACAACCGCCTCGGCCTTTTCGATCAGGGTGAGCACGTCGCCCATGCCCAAAATCCGGGAGGCGACGCGGTCCGGATGGAACGGCTCCAGAGCATCGAGCCCTTCGCCCATGCCGACGAACTTGATGGGCCGCTGGGTCACTTTCTTGATGGACAGGGCCGCGCCGCCGCGGGCATCGCCATCCATCTTGGTCAGGATCACGCCGCTGATGGCAAGATCGAGATTAAATTTTTCGGCCACCGTGACCGCGTCCTGGCCGGTCATGGCATCGGCCACGAAGAGGATCTCGGCGGGCTGCACCGCATCCTTGATCCGGGCCAA
>DASWIU010000310.1:0-3408 GCA_036397515.1 Desulfurivibrionaceae bacterium
GCGAAAATGGTGGAATCAAAGCCGACGCCCGAAGGCGCCGGCTTTTTTTCACGGTGCATGTCTTAAAACGGTCACTGTTCAGCACCCTGACATCGATGCACCATTTAGGTTGAGCTCCCTCCCCTTCAAGGGGAGGGTTGGGGTGGGGATGGAACTGTTTCCTCACGCCGGCAAAGCCACCGTGCGTATGGTTTCGATGGGGAACTTTTTGCGTTGACTTGACCGAACGGAAACAACTATCGTGGTGAAATTCTTGGGAAAGGCAGGGGGATGTTCTTTTACCGGGCCACATTGAAGAGATCATTTAAAGAGCCGCCGAGCCGTTGTTAAACGGTCCGGCGGCTCTTTGTTTTTTCCGGGCATTGTATCAAGGGGGGCAAAGGGGTTAGTTGCCCCGTCGATGGGCTATGAGATGGTATAGGCCGGAAGCAGGATTTGAGGAAATTATCCTTGGAACTCTTAGAGGCGAACCTACGTTCTCTATTCCCCCTGCACTCGGAATTGTAATGTGAAAGGGCCGGAGTAAAAAATGGATTTTTTTAGCCTCATCGCCATTGGCCTGGCTGCCTTTGCCATAAGTAAAGCACGCGATGCCCAACGAAAAGTGGAGAAACTCCGCAGGGACCTGGAAACCTTGTCCCGGGCTCCTGAAAAGGGGATGGGCCCGGTCTCGCCTGAGCCACCTGTGCCCGACGCGCCAGGGGAAGATCTTGCCGCCAGCGGCGACCACGGATTCACCTTCTCCGCCGCACCACCGGCACCGATCACCCCGCAGGACCACCCCCGGCCGCCCCGCCCGGAAACCGTGCAACCTCCCCGCAAACCGCTTATCACCCGGGAACAGATCAAGTCCCAGTGGATGGTCTGGCTGGGCGGCATCTGTGTCGGACTGGCCGGGATTTTTTTGGTAAAATATTCCATCGAACGGGGCTTTCTCGGGCCACGGGCACGCATCATGGCCGGCCTGTTGTCCGGAGTGGTCCTGCATGTCGCCGCACAGTGGTGGCGAAGGAAAAATCCAAGTGGTTACGGTTCCATCGCCGCCCTGGCCGCAGGCGGCAGCATCACCCTGTTTGCCGCGTTGCTCGCCGGCCTCCACCTCTATCATCTCTGGCCACCGGCGGTCGCTTTTGCCGGGTTGACGATCGTTTCGGTGGCCACCATGTGGCTGGCCCTGCTGCATGGCCCCATTCTGGCTATCTTAGGCATTCTTGGCGCCTATATTGTCCCGATTCTGGTCAACACCGGCAGCCACGACATCAATACCGCCCTGGTTTACAGCCTGATTATTTCCCTGTCCGCCTTTTTGCTCCTGCGCCGGATCTTCCGGAACTGGCTGTGGTGGGGGACGATCGCCGGCGGGATGTTCTGGTTTCTCGCCTCGCTCTTTCAGCAGCGCCACGATTCATGGAACACCCTCTATCTGGCGATCTTCGGTTATCTGATGCTGGCCCTGACCGACGATAATTTGCGGTTGTCGGTAACAATCCCACGCAGAGAGGGGCAATGGATTTTCCGCGGGAAGGATTTAAGTTTTCTGGCGGATCATCGTTCCCTCGGCCTCCTTATCCTGATTGGCGGGCAGTGTCTTGCCCTGCTGGCCAACCCGGATTTGGGGCGGGGGATCATGCTCTGGATTCCGTTGCTGGCCCTGGTTCTTCTGGCGTCCCGGCACAACCGGAACCTGCACCTTTTCCCTTGGGTCGCCCTGCTGACCCACCTGGCCGCCATTGTCGCGGCGGTTCTCGACCAACACGGCGGCTGGGCTCTGGCGCCGTTCAGGGGAATCGATTCTCCGGCCTTGCTGACCCTGCTGCCGGCCATTGCCCTGCTCTTTTCCGGGATGTCGTTCTGGAACAGATCACAGACCGCCGCGCCCAACCTGAATGCCTCTTTAACCTGGTTCGCCCCGGTCCTTTGCCTGGCCGCCGGCTACATCTGCCGACCCGAAATCCATGGCAGCATCTCCTGGACCCTGGGCGTTCTGTTGCTGGGAGCCGGGTATGGGGTCATGGCCGGCATCGCTCTGCGCCGTGGGGAGAGGGGGGTCAATACCGCCTGGCTGGTCATCGCCGGACATGCGGCTTATTCGCTGGCGACCGTCATCTATTTTTCCGAAGCGTCCCTGACCCTGGCCTTATCCTGCCAGATTGTCTCGCTGATCCGGGTCGCCAGACAGTTCGAGCTCATCCATATCCACTATGCCGTCAAAGCCATCCTGACCGTTGTGGTGATCCGCCTGACCCTGAACCCCTGGCTGCTGAGCTATCCCGAAACCGTCCATTGGTCGCTGTGGACCTATGGCGGCAGCTTTGCCGCCGTGGCCCTGAGCGCCAGGCTCTGCTCACCGCGCGACAAGCTCCGGCCGTGGCTGGAGGGGGCCAGCCTGCATCTGCTGATCCTGTTTTTGAACACGGAGCTCCGTTACTGGCTCTATGACGGCAGGGTTTTCACGGCCGAGTATTCGTTTACCGAAGCCGCGATTAACACCAACCTCTGGGCGGGCATGGCAATGGTCTATCAGTTCCGCGGCCGGGTCGCCGCCTGGGCAAAAAAAGCCTACCAGATTGGTTCTTATCTGCTGATGCTGATGGCGCTGGTCAATTTCGGCCTGGTGTTCACCTATTTCAACCCCCTGATCAATCAGCAGAGCAACATCGGCGCGACGCCCGTCCTCAACCTGTTGCTGGTCGCCTATGGTTTGCCGGTCATAATGTGGGGCTTGAGTTCGCGTTTTTTCAGCGAAAAATACCGGAATGCGTTCCTGGGGCTTGCGGCCTTTTGCGCCTGGTTTTTTGTCACCCTGCAAATCCGCCATTTCTGGTTGACCGAAGGGGAAACCCTTTATCTTCGCTTCCCGCTTGCCCATGGGGAGCTTTATACCTACTCGCTGGTCTGGTTGCTGATGGGGGTGACGACATTCAGCCTGGGCATTGTTTTTTTGCGGCGGAACCTGTATCGAGCGGGGTTGGTTTTTCTTGGCCTGGTGATCGCCAAAATATTCCTGGTTGATATGGAGGGCCTGGGCGGGCTGTACCGGGTCTTTTCATTTATGGGTCTTGGCTTGTCCCTGCTGGGGTTGGCCTACCTGCATCAGCGACTGGATTTTAAGCACCGGGCCGAAGCGTCAGAGGGGACGGGGGGAACGTAGTTGATTTGCTGACGGGAATTTCGCCCGTCTCGCCATAGAGCCGCTTCGGTGGCGATGGCAAGCTCTCGCCGAGCTGCTGCAGCACGCTGGCCGTGGCTTGCTGCCGGGTGATGGCGAAGCGAACTGCGCACCGACGCCAAGTACGGCAACCTTATCAAGCACGAACCCGCCAAACCCCTCTCCTCACCCTCGAACAAAAAACGCCGCCGGCCAGCTTTCTGCTGACCCGGCGGCGTTCCTTCATTCAGGCTTGGGGG
>DASWIU010000311.1:0-19935 GCA_036397515.1 Desulfurivibrionaceae bacterium
AGCTCCTGGCCCTTGGGGGCGGGGGCGCCGAACAGGCTGCGGCCGCAGGTCATCAGGTCGAGGCGTTGCAGGTAGTATTCTTTTTCCACCAGGAAGTATTCCTGCTCCGCGCCCACAGTGGAACCGACGATGGTGGAGGTGGTGTTGCCCATGGCCCGTAGCACGCGCAACGCCTGTTTGGCCACGACGCTCATCGAGCGGAGCAGCGGGGTTTTCTTGTCCAGAGCCTCGCCCTTGTAAGAGCAGAAGGCGGTGGGGATGCAGAGGGTAACATCGCCGGACTCGTCTTCCTTGAGGAAGGCGGGGGAGGTGCAGTCCCAAGCGGTGTAGCCGCGGGCCTCGAAAGTGACGCGCAGGCCGCCGCTGGGGAAGGAGGAGGCATCCGGCTCGCCCTGGATCAGCTGCTTGCCGGAGAACTCCATGATCACCCCGCCGTCGTCGGTGGGGGAGATGAAGGAGTCGTGCTTCTCGGCGGTGATGCCGGTAAGGGGCTGGAACCAGTGGGTGTAATGGCTGGCACCTTTTTCGATGGCCCAGTCCTTCATGGCGTTGGCCACCACCGAGGCAACGTCCGGCGGCAGGGTTGAGCCGGTGTTGATGGTTTTCTGCAGAGCCTTGTAGGTTTCCTTGGGCAGCCGTTCCTTCATGGTTTTGTTGTTGAACACGTTGGTGCCGAACAGCTCGGGCACGGTCATCGTGGTCGGGTCGTAGTCGTTGCCACAACCGCAGGTGCAATTGTCACTCATTGTGCTTCTCCTTATTTTTTGGGGTGCTGAAGGTGTAACTGTCCAGCAGCACCGCATCTGCTTTGTTATCGGCCTGGTCGCATACCAATAGTATAGCTCTCAGGCCTCTGTCGCGCATCTGCGGCACTGCTGAACAGCTACGGTCCGTGGTCTTACTTTCCGGTTTCAAGCTAAATAGTTGCCTGAAGGGTAAGGTTGAAAAACTCCCACGCCCGAGCCGAAAGGGGGTGGGTATTAATCAAAGCCAACCACCTGCGGTTGGCGCTGTTTGCCTGCCGTGCTCCTACCATTGGAGTTTCGCTCCCGTCCCGGTCTCGCCGGTGTAAATAAAAAACATGGCCACCAGGAGGCCAAAAACGGCATAAAGAGCCGTAATAAAATGAGTTGAAATGTACAGGTTATTACTTAACGGCTCCTAAGTTTTCCGCGATATGGAGAAGGGCCTTGGAGATCTCTTCCTGGAAAGAGGGGCTGTTGATCTTGGTGGCAAAGGAGTCCAGGGTATAGAAAACATCCACCACCTGATCGCCGTCCGAGCTGATTCTGGCCCGGTGGATGTTGAGTTCAAAATCGGCCAGGGTTCGGGTGATGTCATAGAGCAGCCCAGGCCGGTCATTGGCGAAAACCTCGATGATCGTATACTGTTCCGAGGCCATATTGTCTATAACAACCCGCGGGGCTGCCTGCACGTTTTTTTGGCCGGGGCCGCGGAAAGCGGTGCGGAATTTTTCGACCAAACGGTGGCTGAGGCCGAGCCGGTTTTTCAGGGCCAGATTGAGATCCTCGCCCAGCGCCGGCCAGTCTTGCTCCGCGTAGGTCTGCTCCGCCGCGGGGCGGACATTGAGCACATCCACCACCGTGCCGTCTTCCCAGGTGAAGATCTGGGCGCTCACCACATTGAGGCCATGCAGGGCCAGGGTGCCGCAGATCTTGGCCAGCAGGCCGGTGGAGTCTTGGGCCACCACCAGGACCGACCAGAACAGGCCGTGATCGGCGGGCTCGGTGATGGCCTGTTTTCCGTTTTTCAGCTTCGGGCGCAGCCGGAGGTGGTGGGCCACCTCTTCCGGGGGAAAGCTCAGCAGATATTCCTCCGGCAGAATCCCGCAATCGCTTGGGGCCTCTTTGCCCATCAGGGCGCGAACCTGTTCGAGCATCCAGCCGGCGCCCTGGCTTTTGTCGGGCAGCACCGTGTCTTTTCGTTCCAGGAGGTGGGCGATTTTAAGGGAGATTTCCAGAAGCAGGGCGCCCTTCCATTCGGTCCAGGCCGTGGGGCCGGTGGCCTTGGCATCGGCGATGGAGAGCAGGTAGAGCATGGTCAACCGCTCCGGGCTCTGGATCTGCTCGGCGCATTGCCGGATAAAGGCGTCATCCTCAAGGTCGCGGCGCAGGGCGGTCACGGTGAGGAAGAGATGTTTTTCCACGAGAAAGCCGAGGCAGGCGGTCTCCGCCTCGGTCAGCCCCAGCCGTTTGCCCACCCCGGCGGCAAGTTGGCTGCCGCGCCGGGCGTGGTCTTCGTGGTGGCCCTTGCCGATGTCGTGCAGGAGCGCGGCCAGAACGAGGACCTGGGGCGATTCGACGCCCGCGAAGGGGGTTTTGCTTAAGGAGAGTTTTTTCAGCTCCGCCACGGTCTGCAGGAGGTGCCGGTCCACCGTGAAAACATGGTAGACATCGTGCTGGGCCAGGGCGCGGATCTGTTCGAATTCCGGAAGATAGGCGGTGAGCAGCCCGGTGTCCAGCATGACCGAAAGAACCCCGAGCACGTCCCGCGCGTTTTCCAGGACATCGAAAAATGCCTTGGCCATCCGTTTTGAGTGGCGAAGCCTGTCGTCCACCAGGTGCAGGTTGGCGGTAACGATTTTCCGGCTGCGGTGGTGGATTTCGAGGCCTGTTTTTCCGGCCTGGGCAAAGAGGCGCATCAGCAGGTAGGGCCGCTTCTCGAGCAGCGCCTGGTCGGTGAGGTGGAGTCGGTCCTGGCGCACCGTGATCCCCGGTTCGATGGTCTGTTCCACCGGGTTGGGGCGCGGTGAGCCCAGGGTTTCATCGACATGTTCAAAAAACAGGTCGGTGGTGGTGGCGATGGTTTGCAGATGCCGGTAGATGTCCTGCATGAAACGCTCAACCCCCAGGGTGGCTCGGGTGTCCTGATACTTGAAGGCCTTGGCCATCTCCACCTGATATTCGAAAAAGAGCTGGTCGTTTTTCCGGCCGCTGAGGTAGTGGAGCCGGTTGCGGATCTTGATCAGGAAATCCCGAGCCTGGGCAAAGGCCTCTTTTTCCTGGGGGGAGATCAGGCCGGCTTCCTCGATGGCCGGCAGCTCCTGCAGGCCGAAGAGGGCGTGGCTCACCCAGATCATGGCCTGGATGTCGCGGAAGCCGCCGCGGCTTTCCTTGATGTGCGGCTCCAGCTGGTAGCTGTGCATGCCATACCGTTGGTGGCGTTCGTTGCGGTGCCGCATCATGTTCTGCAAAAATTCCCGCCGGTGCCCCGCGATCAGTTCCCGGTGGAAGGCCTGGTGCATGGTGGCGAAAAGCGGCTGCGAGCCCGCCAAGTGGCGCGCGTCCAGCAGCGCCACTTGAAAAAAGAAGTCCTGCCTGGCATCAGCCAGGCAGGCATCAATGGTTCTCACCCCGTGTCCCACCTCAAGGCCCGCATCCCACAAGGGATAAAACAGGGCCTCGGTCACCGGCCCGAGGCGCTCCTCCGCCTCCGGCGCATGGAGCAAAAGGAGGTCGATGTCCGAATAGGGAAACAGCTCTTTGCGGCCATAGCCGCCGAGGGCGACCAGGCTCATGCCCTCGCGTGCTTCCGGGCAGTTGACGAAGCAGGAAACGAGATAGTCGTCGATGAGCTGCGAGTGCCGGTGGAGAAGGGGTTGCCCGCTCAACCCCTGGCGCCAGAGATACTCCAGGGCGTCCCGTTTTGCCCGCAGCTCAACATCGACCACCCTAGATCGCCTCTTTGCCGGTTTCTCCCGTGCGGACGCGGATCACCTCTTCCACCGGCAGGACGAAGATCTTGCCGTCGCCGATCTTGCCGGTGTTGGCGGTTTCCCGAATCTTTGTGACCACGGCTTCCACCATGGCGGCTTCGACGATTATCTCGATCTTGACCTTGGGGATAAAGTCGACGATGTATTCCGCGCCGCGGTAGATTTCCTTATGCCCCTTTTGGCGGCCGTAGCCCTTGACCTCGGAGATGGTCATGCCCTTGATGCCCATGTCGTTCAAGGCGTCCTTGACCTCGTCCAGCTTGAACGGCTTGATGATTGCCTCGATCTTCTTCATGCAATGCTCCTTTTTTTGTAACTGTCCGGCAGCACCGCATCTGCTTTGTCATCGGCCGGCTCATGTGCACCAGCACATGTCGCCGACCTCTTCCGCGCATCTGCGGCACTGCCGAACAGTTACGGCTCTTGGTTTTTCTCGCTTTCCGGTGACCTTGGAATTGTAAACGGCCAGCAGTGCCGCAGCTGCGCGTGTCAATTGTCGGCAGAAGTGTCCGACAAAGAGGCCTGTCCGCCATACATACGGTATGCGGACCAGGCCGATGACAAAGCAGATGCGGTGCTGCTGGTCGGTTACGTTAGAGTGAATAGCCGATTTCGCTGTGCTGGGTCAGATCCAGCCCCTGTTCCTCTTCTTCCTCGCTGACCCGGAGACCGATGACCAGATCAACAACCTTGAGGATGATGAATGTTACTACAACCGAGTAGGCGATGGTTGTCAAGGCGTCCATGGCCTGGATTCCCAGAAGTTGCGGATTGCCGAAAAAGAAGCCGTTTTTGCCCGCGGCATTGACCGCGGTGGTGGCGAACAGGCCGGTGGCAAGCGCACCCCAGAGGCCGCCCACGCCATGGACTCCGACCACGTCCAGGGCATCGTCGTAACCGAGGCGGCTCTTGGCGAGAACCGCGAAGTAGCAGAGGGCGCCGGCCACCAGGCCGATGAGCACGGCCGAGGTGGAGCCGACAAACCCGGCCCCGGGGGTGATGGCGACCAGACCGGCGATGGCGCCGGAGGCCGCGCCCAGGGTGGTGGGCTTGCCCTGCACCAGCCATTCCGCGATGAGCCAGGAGAGCAGGGCCGCGCCGGTGGCCACCTGGGTGGTGAAGAAGGCGTTGACCGCGATGCCGTTTGCCGCCAGGGCGCTGCCTGCGTTGAAGCCGAACCAGCCGAACCAGAGGATGCCGGCGCCCAGCATGGTCATGGTCAGGTTGTGGGGATGAAAAGCCTCCTTGCCCCAACCCTTGCGTTTACCGAACATCAAGGCGGCGACCAGGGCTGCCGCGCCGGAGTTGATGTGGATGACGGTGCCGCCCGCGAAATCAAGGCCGCCGTGGCCGCTGATCCAGCCTCCGCCCCAGACCCAATGGCAGACGGGGAGATAGACCAGGGTGGACCAGAGAACGGTGAACAGGAGAAAGGCGGGGAACTTGATCCGCTCGGCAAAACTGCCGGTGATCAGCGCCGGGGTGATGACGGCGAACATCAGCTGAAAGGCGCAGAACAGCAGGTGGGGAATGGTGGCCGAGTACTTGCCGGGCTCAAGGCCGACGCCGGCGAGACCGGCCCAGTCCAGGTTGCCGATCAGCCCGTTGACATCAGGGCCAAAGGCCAGGGAATAGCCGTAGATCACCCAGATGATCGAGACCACGCCCAGGCAGACAAAACTTTGCAAAACCGTGCTGAGAACGTTTTTCGAGCGAACCATGCCGCCGTAAAAAAGCGCCAGCCCCGGGGTCATCAGCATGACCAGGGCGGTGGCAATCAGCATGAATGCTGTATCACCTGTATCCATAAACGTATCCTCTCGTTGTGCGTATTGTTTTTAGATTGTTCAGTTGTCGGTGGAGTAGCTATGCATGCTGGGTAAAGATAAAAGCAAATGTCGTGCCAGTGGGCATTTTTTTGCTAACATGATGAATTTGCGATAATATCTTTCTGCGCCTGGCGAGGATGAAAAATGAAAAAATAACAAAAAAGTGGAAACCTTTCAAATTAACTACAAATTTGTATTTTTACATTTTGTGGAGAAGTGGGGCGTGGGGATCAGGAGAGACGGTACTGGTTAAAGATGATTGATTCGATGGGGGCCTCGGGCCATTGTTTCAGGAGCCAGGCGCGCAGCTCCTTGTTCATCTCGCCCCGGGCCAGGGAAAATCGGCGCAACTCCTCCAGGGGCCTGTTTTGAAAGAATTGATAGATGATGTCGCGGACAAAGATCTTTTTGTCGGCAGGGGGATCTTCCTGCTCTCCGAGGGAGGCGATGAGGGTGATATCAACGAGAACAAAGGTTACGGGCTGAGCACCGGCCGGGTTGTTCACCGGAATGATGAAGGCGGGGAAGGCCCATTTTTTTCTGACCTTCCCCGGATGAAGCTGGCTGGCTTGGTTGAATCCTTGGGGGGTGGCTGCGCCTGTCGCTGTGTCGCGGGAAACAGAGGTTGTTGGGGGGGGCGTGGAGGTGCTGCTCAACACAAACACAATGCCGACCAGGAGCAAGGGAAGTCCATACAGGGGGAGGCGTACAAAAATGGGAAAAGACTGGAGACGGGCGAACTGTTTTTGCGCGGCGGTCTTGGCGGAGAGAAAGAGGGCGGTGAGGGCTGCGGCGCCGCCAAGGGATTTTGCCGGCTGGGCGGTGGCAGTGACAGCCTGATCCGGGATGCCGGCAAGGGTTTTTTCCAGGGAGGAATCAAGTTCTTGCGCGGCAACCCCGGCCGTTACGGTCGGCTCGTTTTCCTCGAGGAAGAAATCCTCGTCTTTCTCGCTGGAGAAAAACGCATCATCCTCGGCCTGGAAGGCGGATTCCCAGTCCTCCCCCCAGTTTGTTTCGTCTTGGTCAGCCGGAGTCTCGGTGCTGGCGAACTGGTCAACGGACTGGGGAGGGCGGTCGTCAGCCATATTTCAGGTCAGAATATTTTGTTGAGTTTTTCGGAAAGAGTTTCGGCGGTGAATGGTTTGACGATGTACTGGCTGACCTTGGCCTTGACCGCCAGGATAATATTGTCCTGCTGCGCCTCCGCCGTCACCATGATGAAGGGCGTGTTGGCCAGGCTGGCGTCGGCCCGCACGGCTTTCAGCAGGTCCAACCCCGTCATCTTGGGCATATTCCAGTCGGAGACGATAAGGCCGATTTTTTCCGATTTCAGCACGTCCAGGGCGGTGGTGCCGTCGTCCGCTTCGATGATGTTTTTGAAGCCGAGCTGGGTGAGAATGTTTTTGATTATGCGCCGCATGGTGGCAAAATCGTCAACCACGAGAATTTTCATATTCGGATCAGCAGCCATATTTCCTCCCTAACAGCTTTATGGTACGAGCGGCCTGGGGCGCGTTCGCATTATGGATAATCAACCGGATCGTTTTCACTGTAACTGTAAGAATTGGTTTTGGAAATAAAAAAAGAGGGTTGCGGCGAGTCGTTCCCTGCTTCTGGATTTTTCTCCGGGGTTTTTCATAACAAGAGGTTGTGCTCCTCGGTCGCGGATCAACTTGCCAGGTTTTTTTTCAGCTTGGCGCGGAGGCGGAACATGGCCTTGCTGTGCATCTGGGAAATGCGCGACTCCGTATACCCCATCACCTCGCCGATTTCCTTCATCGTGAGTTCGTCCTGATAATAGAGGGAGACGGTCAGTTTTTCCTTGTCCGGCAGATCGGAGATGGCATTGGCGATGAGCTCCCTGATCTGGGCCAGGTTGATGGCCGTGAAGGGGTCGCGGTCGTCCATGGCAAAGGTCTCGGCCAGGGTGGGATCGTGCGCCTCCGTTGCTTTTTGGCGGAGAAATTCGATATCCATGAAGGAAACGGATTTGGTTTCATCAAGCAGCTTGTAGAACTCATCCAGGCCGAGGCCCATGGTCTCGGCTACTTCCTCATCCGTGGCCGGTCTGCCCACCTGTTTTTCGATGTCGGCATAGGCCTTTTCCAGGTCGGTGGTTTTTCGCCGGATCGAGCGCGGCACCCAGTCCAAAGCGCGCAGCTCGTCCAGCATCGCCCCCTTGACCCGGAATTCGGCATAGGTCTTGAACTGGACATTTTTGTTGATATCAAATTTGTTGATGGCGTCGATGAGGCCGATGATCCCGCAACTGATCAAATCATCGAGCGACACCTGCGCGGGGAGGCGCGCCGCCAAGCGTGCCGCGATATACTTGATCAGCGGGGTGTAGGTCAGGATCAGCTCGTTGCGTTTTTCGGCGCTGAGCGGTTCTACCTGGCTGAAAAAGGTATTCGTATAATCCTTGAACTTGGGTGACGGCTGTTTGCTCATACCGGTTAGGCCCGCAGGGGCAGAAGAGATTGATGGCCTGCAATATGGGAAAGTATATTACAGGTCAACGAGTCCCTGCCAGAAAAATTTTATATTGCCGTCGGCTTTCATTTCGGGCTCTTCCTGGAAGATATTCCCGGCCAGCTTGCTGAACATCCTGCTGGAGGGAGCATCCGGGAAGATGTCCGACACCAGCCGCTGTTCACGAACCGCGGTGGGCAGCTTGCTGTCGTAGGGAATATACCCCAGATAATCCAGGGAAAGCGAGTCCAGAAAACGGTCGGCCACAATGCTCAGCTTCCGGAAAACGGCCAGGGCCTCCTTTTCGGAGCGGGCGAGATTGACCAGGATGCGGAACCGTTTCACGTCGTGCCTGCCGGAGAGCACCTTGATCAGCGCGTAGGCATCGGTCAGGGAGGTCGGCTCCGGGGTCAGGATGACGATGCGTTCCCGGGCGGCCAGGTTGAAGTAGATCACATTGTTGTTGATGCCCGCGGCCGTGTCGATCAGCATGATGTCGATCTTCTGGGCCAGGGCGGACATCTCCGCCAGGAAGTACAGCCGTTGCTGCTCCGTAAGGTCCGCCAGTTCCATGATCCCGGAGCTGGCCGGCAGGATGAGCAGCCCCTCCGGACCCTGCACCAGCACCTCGGCCAGCGTTTTTTCGCCCATGAAAACGTGGTGGAGGTTGTAGCGCGGGGTGAGGCCGAGCAGGATATCGACGTTGGCCAGATTCAGGTCCGCGTCAAGGATCAGCACCTTTTTTCCACCCTTTGCCAGGTTATAGCCGAGGTTGGTGACGATATTGGTTTTGCCGACCCCGCCCTTGCCGCTGGTCACGCAGATCACCCGGGGCTGGGGCCCGGTGCTGTTGCGGGGGGGGGCCATTCTTTTCTTCTGGGGTTGTGAGTGGGTCATAATCCGTTCCAGTGTTTCTGCCTGATTCATGGGATCACCACGGGGTTGGTCATTGTTGTAATCGCGGAAAAAACGCGATTACAACGGTTGTCACTTTGTAACCTTTGATCGTGTGCACGGACATGTGGGGAGTTTTCATTTTTGCGAGAGTCCATCATCATTGAGTCCACCTGTCTTGGGCCTCGGTGGCAAGTTCGCCGGCGGCCGCCTGCCAGCCCTGGCCGAACAGGGTCTGCAGGAACTCCCGGGAGGCAAGGAGGAAATCCTCCGGGACCCTCTGGCCGGTGCACAGGCAGGAAATGGGCAGCGGTGTCCCGGCCAGCAGCTGGCAGAGGGTGGCGTAGGCCCTGGTTTCATCGAGCTTGGAGAGAATCAGCCCCTTGACCCGCAGGGGCTCGTAGGTGGTGAGGATCTGTTGCAGATCTTCTTTTTTGCAGGTGGCGCTGAGGACGAGGTACGGCTCGATCCCGCTTTTCAGGGAAAACCATTCCCCCAGCTCCCGGATGTGGTTCGGATCATACGGGCTCTTGCCCGCGGTGTCGATGATGATCAGGTCCTTGTCCTGGTGGCGGAGCAGGGCCGCCTGCAGGTCCTTTTTGCGCAGGGCGATTTCGCAGGGCAACCGCATGATCTTGGCATAGGTCCGCAGCTGGTCCGTGGCCCCGATCCGGTAGCAATCCATGGAGAGCAGCGCCACTTTCATTCCCTCATGGATGCTGTACCAGGCGGCGATCTTCGCGGCGGTCGTGGTCTTGCCCACCCCGGTGGGGCCGATCAGGGCCACCACGGTGGGCGCCTTGCTGATTCCGATGGACAGCGGGGTGATCTGCAACTGATCGATGATTTTGTCCCGCCACTGGGCAACCTGTTTCGGGTCGGGCCGACCGTTTTTCCGGGCGGCTTTGCCGGGGGCCGGACCCGAGACGGCGCGGTCTTCAAGCTCTTCCTTGGCGCAGTATTGCCGCCGCAGGAAATTGGTAAAGCGCAGGCGGAGGTCATTGGATTCAAAATGGACCTGGGCGGCTTTGGCTGCCTTGGCGGCACCCTTTTCCGCCGGCAGGGCGCGGGCGGAAAGCGCGGCGGAAAGTTTGCCGTCAAAGGCCGGTTTCGCTGTTTCCCGCCGTGGTGCCGCCTTCGGCTGCGCCTGCCGCACGGACTGATAGCCGTATCCCACCGTCTTTGGCCGTCTTGTTTCCGTGCCGGGTGCTTCCGGGGGGGGGACGGTAATCTCCGGCTCCGGGTCGTATTCCATGGCCGCCACCACCTCAATCCGCGGGCCGCCTCTGGAGGAGCCGCTTTTCCCGGGAAGGTTGCGGGTCGAAAGAATAACCGCATCCTCCCCAAGTTCTTCCTTGACCATGGCCATGGCGCTGTAGGTATCCGAGGCTTCAAAACGTTTGATTCGCATCGCTGCTCCTCACTCCTATTTCTGTAACTGTCCAGCAGCACCGCATCTGCTTTGTCATCGGCCTGCTCATGGGCAACAGCACACTTCGCAGACCTCTTCCGCGCATCTGTGGCACTGCTGAACAGTTACATTCCGTGGTGTTCGTTAAATTTCGGCATCAAGCTGGATAGTTACCTATTTTTTGGGGTTGAGTTCGATTGTCCCCAGGGATTGCAGTTGGGTCTGCGCGGTCAACTCGTTATGGGAAAGGACCATGACGTGGGGCATGAACCGTTCCAGGAGCCGCCGGAAATGGCGGCGGATAATCGGGGAACAGATGATGATGGGCTGGTAGCCGTCCAGGGAAACCTTTTCCACCAGGGCCTTGGCCGAGGCCAGCAACCGTTGGGCCAGGTTCGGTTCCAGATTGAGGAACACGCCGTGGTCGCTTTTCTGGAGCGATTCGCGGATCAGATCCTCGACCTGGGTGGAGAGGGTAAGCACCGTCAGCGTCCCCTGGTCGTCGGTGAAGGAGCTGATAATGGAGCGGGCCAGCTTTTGGCGCACGTATTCGGTAAGGATGTCCGGGTCCTTGCCCAGGGGGGCGAAGTCGGCCAGGGTCTCGCAGATGGTCAGCAGATCGCGCAGGGAGACCCGCTCCCGGAGGAGATTCTGGAGCACCTTCTGGACCAGCCCCAGGGGCAGCAGGCCGGGCACCAGCTCTTCCACCACCTTGGGCTGGGTTTTGGCCAGGTTGTCCAGCAGCTTCTGGGTGTCCTGGCGGCCTAGCAGCTCATCGGCGTGGGTGCGCAGCACCTCGGTGAGATGGGTGGCGATGACCGTGGAGGGATCCACCACGGTGTAGCCCGCCACCTGGGCCTCGTCTTTCTTCTCCTGGTCTATCCAGAGGGCGGGCAGCTGGAAGGCGGGTTCCATGGTGGGAATGCCTTCGATCTTGCGTTTGGCCATGCCGGAATCCATGGCCAGCAGATGGCCCATCATGATCTCGCCCCTGGCCACCTCCACCCCCTTGAGGAGCAGGACGTACTGGTCGGGTTTGAGCTGCAGGTTGTCGCGGACATGCAGGGGCGGGATGATCATGCCCATGTCCATGGCAAACTGCCGCCGGATGGCCCGAATCCGTTCCAGCAGATCGCCCTCCTGGGCCTCGTCCACCAGGGGAATGAGTCCGTAGCCCACCTCAAGCTGCAGCACATCGAGGGGTAACAGGCTTTCCACCGTTTCCGGCGCGCCGGCCAGCGGGGTGGCCGCTTTTTTCTCTTTTTCCGCCTCGACCTTCAGCTCTTCCTTGTCGGCGGCGCTTTTATTGAAGGCCATCAGGGAGATGGCGCCCATGGCCACGCCCAGCAGGATGAAGGGGAGATGCGGCAGACCCGGCACCAGGCCGAACATGATGATGATCCCGGAAGAAACCGCCAGGGCCTGGGGCTGGTGCCCGAATTGTTTCATGAACTCCTTGCCCATGCTCACATCGGAGGCGGCCCGGCTGACGATGATACCCGCGGAGGTGGAGATGACCAGGGCCGGGATCTGGGAGACCAGCCCGTCGCCGATGGTGAGCAGGGTGTAGGTTTCCGCGGCCTGGGCCGCCCGCATGTTCTGCATCAGGGCGCCGATGAAGAACCCGCCGATGATATTGATGACCATGATCACCAGACTGGCCACGGCCTCGCCGCGCACGAACTTGCTGGCGCCGTCCATGGCTCCGTAAAATTCCGACTGGCGGCTGACCTCCGAGCGGCGGCGTTTCGCCTCCCCTTCGTTGATCAGGCCGGCGTTGAGATCCGCGTCGATGGCCATCTGTTTGCCGGGCATGGCGTCCAGGGTGAAGCGGGCCGCCACCTCGGCGATCCGGCCGGAGCCCTTGGTGATAACGATGAAATTGATCAGCACCATGATCAGGAAGATGATCAACCCCACGGCAAAATTGCCGCCCACCACGAAATTGCCGAAGGCCTGGATGACATCGCCCACCGCGCCGGGGCCTTCGTGGCCGTGGAGCAGGATGATCCGGGTCGAGGCGATGTTCAGCGCCAGGCGAAACAGGGTGGTGAGCAGCAGCAGGGAGGGAAAGGAGGAAAAATCCAACGGGTTGGTGTTGTACATGCTCATCAGCAGGATGACCAGGCCGATGGTGATGTTCAGGGAGAGCAGCAGGTCGAGGATGAAGGTGGGCAGGGGAATGATCATGACCATGAGGATGGCCACGACCCCGAGCGCCACGAAGAGGCCCGACATCTCGAAATTGACTGCTTTCAGCCCTGTTGCGGCGCCGGTGCTATCTGCCATGGCTGCGCGGTCCCGCGGTGGTAATGATGCCCAGGCCGGAGGCGCTGGGTATGTGTTTTGCCGTATTCATCGCCATCAACCCTTTTTCCGTTTGATGCTGTAAACATAGGCCAAAACCTCGGCCACGGTCTGGAACAGGTTTTCCGGGATAGTCTCGTTGAGGCCCACGCTTTTGTACAGCGCCCGGGCCAGGGGTTTGTCCTCGACCAGGGGGATTCCGTGTTCCTCGGCGATTTCCCGGATCTTCTGGGCGATAACCCCGGCGCCCTTGGCCAGCACCGTGGGCGCGGCCATGGCCAGCGTATCGTAGCGCAGGGCAATGGCCAGCCGGGTGGGGTTGGTGATCACCACGTCGGCCTTGGGCACCTCGGCCATCATCCGCTGCCGGGCCATCTGCATCTGGATGGCCCGGATGCGCCCCTTGACATGCGGGTCGCCCTCGGTCTGCTTGGCTTCGTCCTTGATCTCCTGCTTGGTCATCTTCATCTTTTCCATGAACTGCCAGCGCTGGAAGGCGTAATCCATTGCGGCGAGGATCGCGATGATCAGCGCGGATTTCAGGAAGATCCAGAAGGCGATTCTGCCCATGAAGCCAAGAATGAGAATGGGCTCCTGATCCATGAGCGGCAGGATGCCGGGCAGCGCCTTCATCACCTCCGTGTAGGAGACGTAACCGATGATGAACAGTTTGCCCACGGACTTTACCACATTGGCCAGGGCCTGCTTGGAAAAAAGGCGGGCCAAACCCTGAAAGGGGTCGATCTTGTCGAACTTCGGCGTCAATTTTTCCGTGGTGAACAGGATGCCGACCTGGGCATAGTTGGCGATCAGGGCCGCGAGGAAGATGGCGCCCATGACCGGGGCGACGAGAATCCCGGTCTGGAGCATGGTTTCCCGGGTCAGCATGGTCATATTGTTCGGGGTAATGGTAATGGCGTGCAGGTTGCCGAGGTAATACCTGATCAGGAGGAGAAAATGCCTCAACATGAAATCGCTTGAATAATAGAGGGTGAGCAGGCCGACGAGCAGAACCGCGGCGGAAGGCACCTCCATGCTCTTGGCCACATCCCCTTTCTTTCTCGCTTCCTCGATACGACGGGAGGTGGGGGCCTCGGTTTTTTCCTGGCCGGAGGATTCGTCCGCCATGCTTCAGCCCCCCATGCCCATGGCCAGCCTGGGCATGAGCCGGGCCAGCATCTCAAAATTGGTGATCATCAACGGCATCAGATAGGCCAGGGACAACCCGGCAAAGATCAGGCCAACCCCAATGGTGAGCGGCAGGCCGACAATCATGATCGGGATCTGGGGCACGGTTTTGGCGACGATGCCCATGGCCACGTGGGTAAAAAACAGGGCGGCGCCCGCCGGGGCCATGATCTTGACGGAAAGGACGAACATGTGGGAAGCCCCCTGCATCAAGCCCGCGAAGGTGGCCTTGGTAATGGAGGCCGTGCCGGGCTTGAGCCACTCGAAGCTTTCCACCAGGGTGGAAAAAAACATATGGTGGCCGTTGATGCTTAAAAAGATCAGGATGGCGGCGAGATTCCAGAGCATGCCCACCGGCGAGACCTGGGTGCCGAACTGGGGATCCAGGACGCCGGCCATCCCCATGCCCATCTGGATGCCGACCATCTGTCCGGCAATCTCCGTGGCGGCGAGGACGCAGCGGGCAAAAACCGCCAGGGTCGCCCCCAGCAGAACCTCGGTGAGGACCAGCACGACAAAACCAAGGGGCGCCCCGCTTATCAGGCGCGGATCCACGTGAACCATCGGCACCAGGACCAGGGCGGTCATCAGGGCCAGCAGGATTTTGACCGGGGCCGGCACGCTGGTCGAACCGAGGACGGGCATGAAAAACAGGAGCGGCGCCACCCTGGTCAGGATAATGACCAGGGAGAGGATCTGCGTCAGGGTCCAGTTGAGCAACGCGGCTTCGGGCATGGGGGTACAGGTTCTCCGTTAATGGATAATGGTCGGCAGGTTCACGATCAGTTCATGGGTGTAATCCACCAGCTTGTTGATCATCCAGGAGGAAAGAAAGAGCAGGGCCGCCATGACCGCCACGATCTTGGGAACAAAGGTCAGGGTCATCTCCTGGATCTGGGTGACTGCCTGAAAAAGGGAAATCAGCAGGCCGACCACCATGGCCACCAGCAGCACCGGCGCGGAAAGCACCAGGGTCAGGGTAACGGCATTCTGGGTCAGGGTGATGGCTTCGGAGGGAGTCATGGGTTACACCACAAAGCTTTTAACCAGGGAGCCGACGATCAGGTACCAGCCGTCCACCAGCACGAAAAGCAGGAGCTTGAAGGGCAGGGAGACCATGACCGGAGGCAGCATCATCATGCCCATGGAGAGCAGGATGCTGGCCACCACCATATCGATGATCAGGAAGGGCAGAAAGAGGACAAAGCCGATGGTGAACGCGGTTTTAAGCTCGCTGATCATGAAGGAGGGGATGAGCACCGCGGTGGAGACCTCGTCCTTGTTTTTCGGTTTGGGGGTCTTGGCCAGGGAAAGGAAGAGTTCCAGATCCTTTTCCCGGGTCTGTTTGAACATGAAGGCGCGCACCGGTTTCGCCGCCTCCGCCAGGGCTTGTTCCGCATTGATCTGCTCGGCCATGTAGGGCTTGATGGCGGTGGCGTTGACCTGGTTGAAAACCGGGGTCATGATGAAGACCGTGAGAAAGAGCGCCAGGCCGACGAGAACCTGGGTCGGCGGCACCTGTTGGGTGCCCATGGCCTGGCGCAGAAAAGAAAAGGCGATCACCAGCCGGGTGAAGGAGGTCATCATCAGCAGGATGGCCGGGGCCATGGAGAGCACCGTGAACAGCAAGAGGATCTCGATGAGGGCGGAAACCTGTTTGGGGTTCTGGGCCTCGCCCACCCCGATCTGCAGGGTGGGCAGGGTCACGGCTTGGCTCTCGCCCGGGCAGAGGAGGATGAATCCCGCGAACAGACCGAGGAGCAGGGGCCAGGATGGCAGGGGGTTATTCCGCATGGGCAGGGCCTTTCTTGTTGTGCTTCAAGTCGGAGATCCCCTGGGCCGCCTTGTTGAGCAGGGAGGCGAAAGAGGCCGGCAAGGGGGAGGGGGTTTTTCTGGAATGCGCGGCGTTGGTGAGGCGGTCGTTGGGGGCCAGGGTGGCGAGCAGGGTGATCTGCTGCTCGGCGAGCCCGACCACCAGATACGTCCCTGCCACCTCCAGAACGCTCACCTGCTTTTTGGGGGCCAGCATCCGGCTGTCGAGAACGGTGATCAGCCCTTCCTGTCCGGCGCCGACCCGGATCAAGCCCATCTTCCTGATCCAAAACAGGAGGAGGAGCATGAGGCCCACCACCAGGGCGAGGGAGCCCAGGGTTTTGAAGATGGTCGCGGTCAGGGAAAGGGTCTCCTGGCTGCCGGTGAGGGTGGCGGGGATTCCAGGGGCGGAACCCTCGCCGGTTCCCGCGCCGAGCTGTTCGGCGGCCAGGAGCAGCAACGGAGAGGAGAGATGGTACAGCAGGCTTGCCCCCAGGAAGGCGCGGGCCTTTCTCCAGGGAGTGTCGTGTGCGGATGGTGGTTGCCGGATCTTCATAATGGTTCTCTCGCCACCGGGCCGACAAGCATCGGGCCGGTGGGTGCGCTTGCTCAGCCGATGTTTTTGATCCGGTCCGCCTGGCTGATGATCTCGGTGATCCGTACGCCGAACCGCTCGTTGACCACGATCACTTCGCCCTTGCCCAGCAGCTTGTCGTTGACAAAGATTTCCACCGGTTCGCCCGCTGCTTTGTCGAGTTCGACCACCGACCCTTGGGTCAGCTGCAGCATCTTGTTGATGATCATGCTGGTCCGGCCCAGTTCCACGGTGACGTCCAGGGGGATATCCAGCAGAAAGTCGAGGTTCTGGCTGCCGGCCGGGGCAGTGGCCGCGGGGCCGCCCAATTCAGCGAAGGCCGGGGCCTGGGCCCCGCCCGGACCTGTCTGTTCGCTCAAGGCGGCAGCCCAATCATCACCGGCTCCCTCTGTTTCGGCCTTTGTATCGGCGGCGTCCAACGGATCGTCAGCCATGGTGTTTCTCCTTTTTCAGATGATCTTCTCTAGCAGAGGCACTGGGTGGCATTCGCCGGAAAAAGCGCCTGTTGCTTACTCCCTGTTCGGGTCAAGAACCTTTTTCTTGATGAGCAGCGCATTGTTGCCGCGATGCACGCCGGGGGTTCCCATGTATTTTCTTTCTCCGGCGACAAAGGCCGGCAGGAGGTCGTCGGTGCGGCGTTCCAGTTGAATGATGTCGCCGACCACCAGCTCCATGACATCGCCGGCGGAAATGGTGGCGCGGCCCAGTTGCACCACAAAGTCCACCGGGATGTTCTTGATGTTTTCGGAGAGGACGCGTTTGATGCTGATATCCTCGTCACTCTGCTCGCGCTGGAAGGTGGTCAGCAGCTTGCCCTTGACCGACTCCAGGTTGCTCAGGGGAATGCAGACCGTGATGCTGCCCACGGCCCGGTCCATGTCCACGTCGTAGCGGCTGATGATCACCACGTCCTCGGGCTGGCAGATCTTGGCGAACTGGGGATTGATCTCGCTTCTGATGTACTGGACCTTGAGGGGCTGCAGGGAATACCAGGCCTTTTCCAGATCGCTGAGCAGGAGATTCACCACCCGCCGGATGAGCCGCTGTTCGATGGCCGTGAAATCGCGGCCCTCGATGCGGATGTTCCGGGTGCCGGTGCCGCCCAGGAAGTTCTCCACCAGGGTGAAAACCAGCTTGGGCTCAAGGACGATCAGGGCGCTGCCGCGAAAGGGCGCCATCCGGAAGATTTGCAGGCTGCTCGGCACGGGCAGGGTGCGGACAAAGGCGCCGAAACGCTCCAGCTCGAGAGGGGCGGAGGTCAGGTCGATGATTCGGCGCAGGGTGGTGGAGAGCGAGGTGCGGACCGCGCGCATGAAGGCGTCGGAGATCGCCTCCATGGCCGGCATCTTGACCTGGACAATCCTTTCCTGCCGGGTAAAGTCATAGGTCTGATAGCCAAGGGCGTCGGCGTCTATGGGTTCTTCGGGCTCTTCGATCTCGCCGCCGGAAATACCCTTGAGTAGCGCGTCAACCTCGTCCTGGCTGAGAATCTGTTCCATGGCGTTTGCTGGGTGTCGTCTGTTGTTTGCGTTAGCGTGCAGGAGCCGGAGGGCTACTGGACGACAAATTCCGTAAAATAAATATTCTTGATGTGATCGGGGCGCATGATCTCGTTGAAACGCTCCAGTAACTCATCGCGGACCCGGATCTTGCCCTCCGGGGTCATGACCTCTTCAAAGCCGAGGCTGGTGAGCATCATGATCACCATGTCGCGCAGCTTGGGCGACACCTTGGTGGCCTTGTCCACGGCTTCCTTGCTTTCCAGCTCGAGCTCGATCTTGACCTTGAGGTAGCGTTTGCCTTTCGGATCCGCCAGATTGACGACAAAGGGTTCCATGACCAGCATTTCCCCGATCACCGGCGCGGTGCCCTTTGCCTCCTGGCTGGCAACCTCTTCCACCGCCGGCTTGTGGGCCAGGAATTTGGTATAGGCGAAAAAACCTCCGCCGCCGAGGACGAGGATGCCTACGCCGAGGATGATGAAAAAACCCATCTTGGATTTCTTGTTGGGGGCCTGCTCTGTTACCGGTGCTTCTTTTTCCGCAGCCATGGTTGAGTCTCCTCGGGGAAAAAAGGAAGGCCGGAAAAGTCCGGAGCCCTCTCTTGAATTTGATTGTAAAGCAAACATTGTGCCGCGAGGCTTTTAGTGAGTATAACAGTATACGTAAATTATCGGTAATTCAATGTATTTATAGAAAACAGCCGGCAGAGGCGGAGTTTTTTTGCAGTGGTGTTCGGGAATCTTTCGTCATAATTTTGACCGCAGCCCGGCCGAGTGTCAAAAAAATATCAGGGATTGGTGCAATGCAGGATGGATATGGGGTAATCCGGCGTGGCCGGCACAAGAAACGATTGGCGGGGCACAGGTTTGCCATAACCGAAGAGCTTGGCAGGAGGGGAGATGGAACTCAGCGCAGGTGAGGTCGGCCTGGTTCCCTGTTGCCGGTATGACCGCCGGTTATTGAAGGGGCAGGTGGAGGTGCTGTGCAGCGCCCTGGGCTTTAGGGTTTCCCCGGGAAGCAGGGTGCTGCTCAAGCCCAACCTGGTTACGGCGGTGCGGAACAAGGGGTTGGCCTGCACCCACCCGGAGGTTGTCGCCGCAGTGGCGGAGTGGTTTCTCGACCAGGGGGCCAAGGTGCGGGTTGGCGATTCTCCGGCCTTCGGCACCGCCCTGGGGGTCATGGCCGCCTGCGGGATCAGCGCGGCTCTCAAGGGGTTGCCGGTGACCATGGTCAACTTCGCGGAGCCGCAACCGGTCCGGCTCGCCTCCGGCTTCTCCGTCGGGGTGGCCCGGGCAATTGGCGAGTGCGATCTGTTGGTCAACCTGCCCAAGATCAAGGCCCATGGCCAGCTCTATCTGAGTCTGGCGGTAAAGAACTATTTCGGGGCGGTGGTCGGGTTCCGCAAGCCCTGGCTCCATGCCCGGCATGGCGATATCGACAACCGGTTCGAGGCCATGCTGGTCGATCTCCTCGATGTGCTGCCCGGGGGCATCACCCTGGCCGACGGGGTAATGGCCATGCATGGCGACGGGCCGGTGGCGGGCAAGCCCTTTCCCCTGCAGCTGCTGGCGGCAGGGCTCAATCCCGTGGCCCTGGACACCGCCCTCATTGCCGTGCTCGCTCTTCCGCATGAGGCAAGCCCGGTCTGGCGGGAATGCCTCCGGCGCAAGCTTGCCGGGAGCACCCTGAACGAGCTTTCTTTCCCGCTGGCCGGGGTGGAAGAGGTCGCGGCCCAGGGATTTCAACCCCCTTTCTGTCTGAGGCCGGTGAGTTTTCATCCCTGGCGGCTCTTGCGGGGCGCTATAAAAAGGGCTCTGGCCAGGTAAGAGGCCGAGCGGTGGACAGCGAGAGCACGGGAAAGTCTTCTTTACATTCCGGCCTGAAAATTTTATCGTGGCCAGCACATTGTTACTCATAAGCCGTTGGACAAAAGAATGTCGTTATGTGGATGGCTAAAACGGCATAAGGAGCCGTAACGGAAATGGTCAAGAAAACAGAGTTTGTTTCGTAACGGCTCCTAAACCCTTTACCGGGGCAGCCATAGAGAGAGGGGTATCGGTCATGTACAATCTACAAGGGAAAGTGGGCTTGGTAACCGGGAGTTCGCGCGGGATCGGCAAGGCAATCGCCCTGCGGCTTGCGGAGAGCGGGGTTAATCTGGTGGTGAACTACGTGCGCCACCGGCAGGA
>DASWIU010000312.1:0-3486 GCA_036397515.1 Desulfurivibrionaceae bacterium
CGGAAAAAGACGCGGGAACTGTTTGAGGGCGAAGCCCGAGTTTTTCCGCGTCCCGCCCTCGGCGAGAAGTAAGGGCAGCCCGCAGGGCCAGGACTGGTTGGGGTGCCTTTTTCTTGTTTCTTCTTTTGGGCACGCAAAAGATGAAAAAGGGAACGGCAGAAAGGCCTCTCGACTTTCCCCGGAATTCCCGGATGAACCTAAAAAATGACGGTCAGCAGGGAGGTGCAACCGCATGGTTCACATCAAACACAGCCTGGTCCCAAAATAGAGCAGGTAATAGAGCACCGGCGCGGTGAGGAGCAGGGAGTCGATGCGGTCCAGCAAACCGCCGTGCCCCGGCAGAAGGCTGCCGGAATCCTTCACGCCAAAACCCCGTTTGATCACCGATTCGGCAAGATCCCCGGCTGCGCCGAGGCAACCCAGCAGAAGAACGATGAGGCAGATCCAGACCAGACCTTGTTCGGGCAGAAAAAAATGCCGGACAAGCAGGGCCGCGCCCAGGCTGCCGGCCAGGCCCCCGGCAAAGCCTTCCCAGGTTTTACCCGGGCTGATGGCGGGGCAGAGCTTGTGCCTGCCGAATTTGCTGCCGGTATAAAAGGCGGCGGTGTCCGAGGCAACGGTGATGGCGGTGAGCAGCAGCAGCCAGGCGCGGCCTTGCGGCAGGGCCATGAGCAGGATCAGGTGGGCGCTGCACAGGCTGAGGTAGAAATAGCCGAAGCCCCCGCGGCTGATGACTTCGTAGGGCTGGGCAAGGCTGGCGTACCGGAAAACAGTGTGGAGCAAAAGGGCGATCAGGGCAAGGCTCAGGCCGCCGAGCAGGCCGGTGGCTTCGCCGGAATAAGCGCCAAGCAGGGGCAAGAGGCCAAAGAGGATGAGCGGGACTCTGACCCGTTGGCGGAGTCCGGGCAGAACAATGGTCAGGTATTCGGCCAGCGCCACCCCGGCCAGCGCGGTAATGACCAGCCAGAATAGCGGGAACGGCCCCCAAAAAAGGAGGAGCAGCCAGGCCGCGCTTGCCGTAACACCGGTAATGAGTCGTTTCATGCTGGTCCCGTCATAAGCGCATCCTGCGGCCCATGCTCAATGGTCGTGCGGTTGTTCCGCCTGTTCGCCGGTTTTGCCAAAACGCCGCTGCCGCCTCTGGAAATCCAGAATGGCCGTGAGCAGGTCCTGTTTTCTGAAGTCCGGCCAGAGGATCTCCGTAAAATAGAGCTCCGCATAGGATGCCTGCCAGAGCAGAAAATTGCTCAACCGGGTTTCTCCGCCGGTGCGGATCAGCAGGTCCGGGTCCGGCAATCCCGCCGTGTACAGGTGCTGTTCCAGAACGGCCTGGTCAATGGCCTCGGGGCTCAGCGCTCCAGCCGCGCATTCCCGGGCGATCGCCTGCACGGCCTGGGTGATTTCGCTTCTGCCGCCGTAGCTCAAGGCGAGATTGAGGATCAGCCCGGTATTGTCCGCGGTCTCCCGAATCACCCGTTCCAGAACCGTACGGACTTCCGGGGGGATGCGGTCTTTCTGGCCCAGGCAGCGCAGGCTCACATTGTTGCGGACCATGGTGGTCAGCTCGCTTTCGAGAAAGGTCTTCAGCAGTCCCATGAGGGCCTGCACCTCAAGGGGGGGGCGTTTCCAATTTTCCGTGGAAAAGGCGTAGAGGGTAAGCACGCCGATGCCGAGTTCCCGGGCGGCCCGGACGATCTCCTGCACGGATTCGACCCCGGCCCGGTGGCCCATGATGCGGGGTTTGCCCTGCTGCTGGGCCCAGCGGCCATTGCCGTCCATAATGATGGCGATATGCCGGGGCAGGGCTGCGGTGTCGAGCTTGGGCATGGGGCTCTCGGTTTTCAGCGGGTTACGGCTTGCCAGCGGCGGCAGCAAGGCCGGGCAGGGCGCAAAGATTCAAGCCGTTGTAACCCGATAATATCGTCGTCCATTGGCTAGCAAGAACGGCATCAGGAGCTGTAACGAAATAATCAGGGGGGCACTTATTTCGTAACGGCTCCTAAACCGCCATGACCTCTTTTTCTTTTGCAGCCAGGATTTCATCGATCTGTTTGATGAACCTGTCGGTGGCGTGTTGGGCCTCCTCCTGCATCCGGAAAAAATCGTCTTCCGGGATTTCCTTGTTGTTTTTCTGTTTTTTCAGGATGTCGATGGCGTCGCGCCGCAGATTGCGCACGGCAACCCGGTGCTCCTCGCTGATCTTCTTGACGGTTTTCACCAGCTCCTTGCGCCGCTCTTCGGTGAGCTGCGGGATGCTGATCCGGATCATCTTGCCGTCGTTTGAGGGATTGAGATCCAGGTCCGAGGAGAAGATCGCTTTTTCAATGGCGGGAAGGAGTTTGGCATCCCAGGGCTGGATAACCAGCATCCGGCTTTCCGGGATGGTCACGGCGCCGACCTGGTTGAGCGGCAGCGGCGAGCCGTAGGCCATGACCTTTACCCCGTCGAGCAGGGCGGTGGTAGCCCGGCCGGTCCGGACCTTGGTGAGATCGCGCTTGAAGGCCTCGATGTTGGCCGTCATTTTTTCAGTCAGTGCGTCGATAATTTCATTCATTGTCCTCTCCCTGTATCAAGGTGCCGATCTGTTCGCCGCAGATGGCCCTTTTCATATTGCCGGGGATATTCATGTCGAAAACCATGATGGAGGTGTTGTTGTCCATGGCCAGGGAGATTGCCGCCGAGTCCATGACCTTGAGGCGCCGCTGCAGAACCTCGCTGAAGCTGAGCTGGGAAAACTTGACCGCCTCGGGGTGCTTGAGGGGATCTTTGTCGTAGACGCCATCGACCCGGGTGGCCTTGCAGACCAGGTCGGCATTGATCTCCAACCCTCGGAGCACGGCGGCCGTATCGGTGGTGAAGTAGGGGTTGGCGGTGCCTGCCCCGAAGATCACCACTCTTCCCTTGCGGAGATGGTGTACTGCCTTTTGCTGGGAATAGGGTTCGCAGACCGTGAGCATGGGGATGGCGGAGAGAACCCTGGCCGCGATGCCGTGTCTTTCCAGGGCGTCCTGTAGGGCCAGGGCATTGATGACCGTGGCCAGCATGCCCATGTTGTCGGCGGCAGCCCGGTTCATGCCGGCAGAGGCGCCGGCTACCCCCCGGAAGATGTTGCCCGCGCCGATGACCAGGCTGGTTTGCACCTTGAGGTCCACGAGGGCCTGGATCTCCGTAGCGAGATAATCAAGCACCTTGGTGCTGATGCCGAAAGCGGCGTCGCCCATCAGGGCTTCGCCGCTCAGCTTCAGGAGAACTCTCTGGTATTTAGGAGCCGTCAAGGAATTATCCATGTTTTTCTGGTCATTCAGTTACGGCCATGTATGCCGTTCTTTTCATAACTTAAGGCCGAGATTATTACCCGCAGCGGCTGGCTTTGCTCACCTCAGCCCAGCCGCTGCCTTGGTAAAACAGGGTTACGCGCCAACCTGAAAACGGTCAAAGCGTTTGATGCTGAGGCCGGTGCCAAGCTTGGTTGCCACTTCCTTGACC
>DASWIU010000313.1:0-2156 GCA_036397515.1 Desulfurivibrionaceae bacterium
CCCCATTTGTCCTGCCGCGCCTCGCAGACGGGGGCGGAAAAAGACGCGGGAACTGTTTGAGGGCGAAGCCCGAGTTTTTCCGCGTCCCGCCCTCGGCGAGAAGTAAGGGAAGCCCGCAGGGCCAGGACTGGCTGGGGTGCCATTTTCTTGTTTCTTCTTTTGGGCACGCAAAAGAAGAAAGAAACAGCAGAAAACCCTGGTTATCCTATAGGGAAAGCCTCCGGGCTTTTGCCTTTTAAACCATCCTGTTTTACAGTATAAGATAAAGCTTTCCCTGAATTCGTTCATTTTTTGATTTTTTATATTCCTTGGAGGTAGGTCATGTCGAAGTGCAGCAGTGGCACCTGTGGCAGTAAAAAAGCGAGTGGCTGCGGCTCCGCCGATGCGGCGGTGGCCCAGCAGAATACGGCGATCGCCGCCTCTCTGGACCGGATCAAAAACAAGATCCTGGTCATGAGCGGTAAGGGCGGGGTGGGCAAGTCCACTGTTTCGGTGAATCTGGCCTTGGGGCTGGCGCAAAAGGGCTACAAGGTCGGCCTCATGGACGTTGATCTCCACGGCCCGGACATCGTCCGCATGCTCGGCATGCCTGGCCGCATGGACGGCGAGCTCACCAAGGACGGCAAGATGCCGCCCCTGCAATACAATGACAACCTCAAGGTCATCTCTCTCGAAAGCATGATGGAGAACCGGGATGATCCCATCATCTGGCGCGGGCCCCTGAAAAATCAGGCCATCCGCCAGTTCATCGCCGATGTGAACTGGGGCGAGCTGGATTATCTGGTCATCGACGCGCCTCCCGGCACCGGGGACGAGCCCATGACCGTGGCCCACACCATCAAGGACGCCAAGGCCCTGGTCGTGACCACCCCCCAGAAGATCGCCCTGGCCGATGTGCGCAAGTCCATCAACTTCTGCAAGCATGTGTCCATGAAGATCCTCGGCATCGTGGAGAACATGAGCGGTTTCATCTGCCCCCACTGCGACAAGACGGTGGATATCTTCAAGACCGGCGGCGGCGAGCAGCTGGCCACGGAATTTTCCGTCCCTTTTCTGGGCCGGATCCCCGTGGACCCCCGGGTGGTTATCGCCGGAGATGACGGCAAGCCCTATCTCTCTTCCGGGGTTACCAGCCCCGCGGTTCAGGCGTTTGAAGCGTTTTTGGCCAAGGTCGAGAAAGAGCTGCCCGTTACTAAGACCGCGGCTGCGTCCATTCCCATGGCTAATCCCCTGGCCAAGGCCGGATCGAGTTGCGGTTGCGGCACCGGCCCCTGCAACCCCGATACCTGCGACTGCTGAGAGTGCCGGCTATGATCGTCAAACAGTTGGTCGTGGGCTCCATGTCGGTGTGCTGCTATGTGGTGGGCTGCGAGGAGACCAAGAAGTGCTGCATCATTGATCCCGGCGGCAACGAGGAGAAGATTCTCGCCTTCTGCCGGGGTGAGGGGCTCAGCGTGGAGGCGATTGTCTGCACCCACGGCCATCCGGACCATGTCTGCGGCAACGCTCTGATTAAAAAGGCTACCGGCGCACCCATCCTCATGCATGCGGCGGACGCCGAGTTCTTTGCCAGGCCCGAGGTTATTCAGTATTTTTCCATGCTCGGCCTGCCTCCCTCGCCGCCGGTGGACAGGACGGTCAGCGATGGCGAGGCGATCGTCATCGGCAACCTCACCCTGACGGTCCTCCACACCCCAGGGCATACTCCGGGGGGGATCTGCCTCTATGGTGCCCCCCATCTTTTCACCGGCGACACCCTGTTTGTCGAAGGGGTGGGCCGCACCGATTTTCCCGGCGGCGACACCAACCAAATGCTTACTGCCATTCGGGAGAAAATCCTGACCCTGCCCGCCGAGACCGTGGTCTGGCCGGGGCATGGCTACGGCGGAGCCCATTCCACCGTGGGCGACGAGGCCCGGAACAACCCATATATTAAAGGGAATTGGTAGCAGATGCGGGAGATCGTCCTCGGCACGGCCGGGCATGTGGACCACGGCAAGACCAGCTTGGTCCGCGCCCTCACCGGCATTGACACCGACCGGCTGAAAGAGGAGAAGAAGCGGGGCATCACCATCGAGCTCGGTTTTGCCTTTCTCGATCTGCCCTGCGGCCACCGCCTCGGCATCATCGACGTGCCCGGCCACGAACGCTTTGTG
>DASWIU010000314.1:0-2749 GCA_036397515.1 Desulfurivibrionaceae bacterium
CTTGTCCCGCCGCGGGCGGGATACCCGGAGTTATGCCCCGCAGGGGTACTCCTCGATGCTGCCGGGGCTTTTTTGCAAACTCGGCTTTCGCCTCAAACAGTGCAAATCCCTTTTTCGGCAGCCTCTCCGGTGCTCGGCTGCGGGCCAATGGGATTAAGAGCAAAGGACTTGGCGGAAATTTCCGCCATTACGATGACCACTGGACGGTGGACACGGCGACGTGGGTCGCCCTGTCTCAATTATACCGGATGGCAAAGGCGGTTTTGTCGCCCAGGGGCTGCTCCTCTGTCACCTGCACCTCCTTAACCTCGGCCTGGGGTGGGCCGGTGTGCAGCCAGGCAATCATCAGCGCAACCTTTTCCTCCTCGCCCTCCAGCACGGCCTCCACCGTGCCGTCCGGCCGGTTTCGCACCCAGCCGCTCAATTCAAGGGCTCGGGCTTCCTTCTGGGCATAATCGCGAAAATAGACGCCCTGCACCAACCCTTCAACCCTGGTCACCACCCGTTTTCTTGCCATTCCTGCCCCTCTCTTTCCTTTACTCACGATCAGATCATGGTCAGCGGCCGATAAGCCGCAAAAAGTCATCCTCGGTGATCACGGTCAAGCCCAATTCCCGGGCTTTGGTCAACTTGCTTCCGGGGCTCTCCCCCAACACAACATGGGTCACTTTCCGGCTGATCCCGGAGGCCACCTGGCCGCCCAGCTCCTTGATCCGGGCCTTGGCCTCATGCCGGGAAAGGCGAGCCAGCGCCCCGGTAAAAAGAAAAACGCGGCCTGCCAGGGCGCCGCTCCCCTCCGCGCCCCGGTTTTCCTCCTGCACCCGGACCCCCAAGGCCTCCAGCCGAACCAGCATCTCCTGGACCGCCGGATCCTGGAAGTAATCCACCAGGCTGGTGGCCACCTGTTCGCCGATACCCTCGATTTCTAAAAAATCAGCTTCTCCTGCCAGCACAAGGCGGGCAAGGGAAGCGAAATGGCGGGCAAGGAGCTGGGCGGTCACCTCGCCCACGTGCCGGATGCCGAGGGCGGCGAGAAATTTGGCCAGGGTGGGGTTTTTGCTGGCCTCAATGGCCCGCAGGGCATTCTCCGCCGATTTGTCGCCCCAGCCGTCAAGGGCGGCCAGGGTCTCCGCCTTGAGCCGGTAGATATCAGGGATATCCTGGATAAGCCCCTGGCCGACAAGCTGTTGCACCGCCTTTTTCCCCAGCCCCTCGATGTCCATGCCGCCCTTGCCGGTGAAGTGGATCAACCCCCGGACCCGCTGGGCAGGGCAGTCGGGATTGGGGCAGCGGGTTATGGCCTCCTGTCCGGCCCGGACCAGCCCAAAGCCGCATTCGGGGCAGGTGGTGGGCATGACAATGGGCTGCTCCTGGCCGGTTCGATTCTCGATCACCGGCTTGACCACTTCCGGGATCACATCGCCTGCCCGCTGGACCAGAACGGTATCGCCGAGCATCAGTCCTTTCCGGCGCAGTTCGTCTTCGTTGTGCAGGGTGGCCCGGTGCACCATGACCCCGCCGACCTGCACCGGTTCGAGGATGGCCACCGGGGTGATCGCCCCGGTCCGGCCCACCCCGAATTCGACCGCCACCAGCCGGGTGGTGGCCTGGGAGGCGGGAAACTTGGCGGCGATGGCCCAGCGCGGGCTGCGGGCCTTGGCGCCCAACCGCTCCTGCAGGGCAAAGTCGTTGACCTTGACCACCATGCCGTCGATATCATAGGTCAGGGCCTGGCGCTGGTCCCGAAGCTCGGCGAACCGGTCGATCACCTCCGCGATGCTCTTACAGAGGCGGACCAGGGGATTGACCTTGAAGCCGAGGGTGCCGAGGTGCAGGAGCAGCTCGTGTTGGTTGTTGCAAGGCAGGGAGGTAGGATCGCTCACCCCATAGACGTAAAAATCAAGGGGGCGGGTCGCGGTTATCTTGGGATCAAGCTGGCGCAGGGAGCCGGCCGCGGCATTCCGGGGGTTGGCAAAAAGGGGTTTCCCTCTCTTGCCTTGCTCTGCATTGAGCCTTTTGAAATCCGCCAAGCCGATAAAAACCTCGCCCCGCACCTCGAGCCGCTTTGGGGCAGTCTCCCCCTTTCGGGCCAAAAGCCGCAGGGGGATGGTCTGGATGGTTTTCAGGTTCTGGGTGATCTCCTCGCCGACCAGGCCATCTCCGCGGGTGGAGCCAAGGATAAAGAGCCCGTCTTCATAGACCAGTTCCACGGCCAGGCCGTCGAGCTTGGGCTCGGTCACGTAGGCGATGGGCGTCCGGCTCTGCAAAAAGCGGAAGAGCCGCTCTTCGAAATCCACCAGCTCTTCGGCGGCAAAGGCGTTTTCCAGGCTCAGCATGGGCACGGTGTGGGGTACGGTGGTAAACTGGGCCAGCACCGCGCCGCCCACCCGCTGGCTGGGCGAATCCGGGGTGATCAGCTCGGGGTACTGCTGCTCCAGCGCCACCAGCTCCTGGAACAGGCGGTCATACTCCGCATCGGCCAGGATGGGGTCGTCCAGCACGTAATAGCGGTGGGCGTGAAAATTCAGCTCCTGGCGCAGGGCCTGCAACCGTTGCCGGACCGCGTCGTTGCCGGAAATATTCAGCAAGGAGAGCTGGGTCATCAGACAGGTTTTTTCAGGAGCTTGCCGCCCTTGGCGATGTTGTCGTGCTGTTCCTCGTCCACAAAGATCAGGATGGAATCCTCGGGTTTTTGGGTCACCTCGGCGATCACCTTGGTCACCCCGGCGCACATCTTCTCTTTCTGCTC
>DASWIU010000315.1:0-15687 GCA_036397515.1 Desulfurivibrionaceae bacterium
CTCGGTCATCAGTTTTGTTCTGCCGTAGGGGTTTATGGGAGAGGTCGGAGCTGTTTCCGCGACCGGAATGCGTGAGGGAATACCATACACTGCCGCGGAAGAGGAGAAGACGAAGTTATGCATCCCCCGGTGCATGCACGCATCGATGAGGTTGAGCGAGCAGCATGTATTGTTCCTGTGATATTTGAGTGGGTCGGCAACGGATTCCGGAACAACAATATGCCCGGCAAAGTGGATTACTGCCTCAATGTGATGCAGGGAGAGCAGTCGGGTCATGAGCTCCAGATCCCCCGCGTCTCCTTCAATGAGGATTGCCTCTTTCGGGACAGCCCAACGGTGGCCGGAATAAAAATTGTCGACCACGATCACATTGCAACCGGCATTGACCAGCTGTCGGCTTGTATGGGATCCGATATAGCCGGCTCCTCCGGTAACGAGGATATTTTTGTTTTTCAAAAGACTCAAGGCCGGCATGGATTTTTTTTAGCGGAAGAGTAGGGTTTCGGAACCCTCTGGGTTGCGTGCTGGGAGGGAGTATTTTAATTAATATACAAGCGCAATTACTATATGATCCTCTGCGGTTTGTCAAACAAATGTTGGCAAATGTCGCGAGACGGGGCTGCGCTCAAAGAGTTTTTATCAAGTCGGTGCTCAGATATCTCTCCCCGGTGTCGCAGAGCGGAAAGACGATCTGCTTGCCCCGGTTTTCCGGACGAGAAGCGATCTGCATGGCGGCCCAGGCGTTGGCGCCCGAGGAAATCCCGCAGAGGATGCCTTCTTCCCTGGCGATTCTGCGGGCGGTTTCCAGGGCCTGGTCGTTGGTCACCGTGATGATTTCATCGATGATTTCCCGGTTAAGGATCTTGGGGATAAAACCGGCGCCGATGCCTTGAATCTTGTGGGGGCCGGGTTTTCCTCCGGATAACACCGGAGAGTCGGCAGGTTCCACCGCCACCACGTACAGGGATGGCTTTTTCCCCTTGATCACCTCGCCAACCCCGGTGATGGTGCCGCCGGTGCCTACCCCGGCCACGAAAATGTCGATGCCTCCGTCCGTGTCCTCCCATATCTCCCGAGCCGTGGTCCGGCGATGGATCTCCGGGTTTGCCGGGTTGGTAAACTGATTGGGCATGAAGCTGTCCGGGGTCTTGGCCTGGAGTTCTTCCGCCCTGGCTATAGCGCCTTTCATCCCCTCGCTGCCCGGGGTAAGAACCAGTTCGGCGCCCAGATGCTTGAGGAGGGTTCGCCGTTCCTGGCTCATGGTTTCCGGCATGGTCAGGACCAGCCGGTATTTTTTGGCGGCGCAGACAAAAGCCAGGGCAATGCCGGTATTGCCGCTGGTCGGTTCGATGATGGTGGTGGTCGGATGAAGTAAACCCTGCTCCTCGGCGGCACTGATCATGGCCAGGCCGATACGGTCCTTGACGCTCCCCAGGGGGTTCTGAAATTCCAGTTTGGCAAGCAGCGGAGCCGATAGTCCCGATCCGAGCCTGGACAATTTGAGCATGGGGGTTTTGCCTATGATTGCGGTGATGTCAGAGAAAATTTGTGGCATGGGGCGTCCTCCTGCGATGCATGGGAAAACAGTGTTTGTCGTGGCTTGGTTGCTGAAAAAGCCGGGGACAGGCTTTTATGCCTCCGGGGGAGCGAGAAATTTGAGAAAAAGAACGAGTACCTCACAATCCCGGCAGATATTCATTTTCTCTTTCCAGTTTTTTTGCGCCTTGCACTCGCAGACGGTGCCGTTGATGAACCAGCATAATTCCCCGGCCTGGAATTCCCAGGCCGGGCATTGCCTCCGCCTCTCCGGCGGGCATTTTTTTATCTCCCAGCAGGGAAGGGGGGGGCATCTGTCTTTCTGCCGCTGGCGGGAGAGCAGGAAAAAAACCTGCCGTTCGGCGTGGGCGGGAACGGCCCGCCAGCCCTGTTCGTAGCCTTGGATGGCCTTTATCGACGAGCCCAGGAGCTCGGCAAGTTGTTTTTGGGTCTTGCCAAGTTGCATGCGCACCAACAAAAAAGCCTGTTTGTCCATTAGCTGCTCCTGGGAGAAAAAACACGGAGGGCATGATTCCTATTTAGGATATACGTACCACAGGGTGGTAGTGGATTGTCAAGGGGGGAATGCGCGAATTATTGCAGGCGCGGATACGGATATTGCCACGGTGTCCGCCGGCAATGACAGTTCGGCAGGGGGGAGAAGAGAGGGGACGGCTTTTTTTTCAGCTCAGGCGAACCCAGCGACCGGAAGGGTCTTTGGATACGGTGATTTGGCTGGAGCGGCCTTTCTGGATCTTGTCCAGGCCGTCGCGCATGGCTTTTGAGTAGTTTTCGCAGACGCCGATGCTTCTGTCCACCAGGGAAAGGGCTTCCTCCTGGCTGATTTCGAGGATGCCGCCAAATTTGTAGATGAGGTCGGTAAGCTCCAGCCTGGTGCCGTTGAAAAAAGCGGAGGTCAGCTTGTTGCTGAAAACGACGAGGTTCTGGAGAAAGAGGAAAGAGTCCCGGTTTTTGTCGGGCTTTGAAGGCTCGGTATCCATGCAATCGACAATTCTTTTGGAGAAATTCCAGAAGGTTGAAATTTCCCGGCCAATCTGGCTGTAGGTCAGCCCCTTGAGCACGATGCGGTTCGAATGATCCTCGGAGTATCCCTTTTGCATGTGCAGCTCAATGGCCTGGTACTGGGCAGGCAGATAGACCAGGACCACAAGTTTTCCCAGTTTGTGCAGCAGGCTGCAAACATAGGCCTCTTCCCCGGAGATGCGGGTTTTTTTCAGTTCACAGTAGATTCTGCTCTGGGTGGCGCTGATGAGGGACATGGTGAAGGTCCCGGCGATTTCATCCTTTTCGGTGCCGGTCCGCATGAATTCTTCAAACAAGGCCATGGTGGCGGCCAGTTGGCGCAGGGTGTCGAAACCAACCACGGTTATGGCCCGCGAGATGGTGCTGACCGGGGTTCCCCGCGAATAGTAGGCGGAGTTCACCACCTGGAGAATCCTGGTGGTGAGGGAGTAATCCTTGAGGATGGTGTTGGCCACTTCCTGGGCAGTGGCGCGGCTGCTGCCCAGCATCGAGATGAGTTCCGTCACATGTTCGGACATGGCCGGCAGGGAGTCCATGTTGACCATGGCAAAGATTTCCAGCAGCCGTTGGCGGGTCTGATTGTCTTGTGGCTCTGTCATGTGAATCCGGTGCTGGATTGAAGAATGTAAACTTTTGTTATCTTAACGGTATCTTTTCTACCGTAAAATGTTTTTTGGGCTTCCGCAAGTCTATTACTGGTTTGGCAAGCGTCGGTACTGGATGGCCTCGGCAAGGTGGCTGGAGAGGATGCTCTGGCTGTCTTCCAGGTCGGCAATGGTTCTGGCGATCTTCAGGATGCGGTGATACGCCCGGGCGGAAAGGCCCAGCCGGGTGGTGGCCTGAACCAGCAGCGCCTGTCCCTGGGGGTCAAGGGCGCAATGGCGCTTGAGATCCTTGGGGCCCATCTGGCTGTTGAAGTACACCGCGGGTCTCCCGGCAAACCGCGCCTGTTGCAGGCCATGGGCCTTGCTTACTCGGGCCTTGATTGCCGCCGAGCTCTCGCCGGCCTGCGCGGCCGTGAGTTCATGCACCTTCACCGCCGGCACCTCAAGATGGATATCGATCCTGTCCAGCAGGGGGCCGGAGAGTTTGCTGCGGTACCGCTGGATTTGCGGGGGCGTGCAGAGGCAGTCCTTGTCCGAGCCAAGGAAGCTGCACGGGCAAGGGTTCATCGCGGAAACCAGCATGAAGTCCGCGGGAAAGCGGAGTGATTGCGAGGCCCTGGCAATGGTGACCTGGCCGTCTTCCAGGGGCTGCCGCAGAACCTCCAGGACATTGCGTTTGAATTCCGGCAGTTCATCGAGAAAAAGTACGCCGTTGTGGGCCAGGGAGACCTCGCCGGGCCGGGGAATTTGCCCGCCGCCGATCAGGCCGGCATCGGAAATAGTATGATGCGGGGCGCGGAAAGGCCTGGTGGTGATAAGGCTTTTGTCCTTGGGGATGAGCCCCATGGTGGAATAGATCTTCGTGGTTTCCAGGGCCTCGGCAAAGGAGAGATCGGGCAGGATCGAGGGGAGCCGGCGGGCCAGCATGGTCTTTCCCGAGCCCGGCGGGCCGGAAAGCAGGATGTTGTGCCTTCCCGCCGCGGCAACCTCCAGCGCCCGTTTCACATGGGCGTGGCCCTTGACCTCGGAAAAATCGTTTTCCGGGGTGTCTGTCTGACGGAACAGGTCGGCGTGGCGGATGGTTATCGGCGAGAGCTTTGTCTTGCCGGCCAGGAGCTCCACCGCCTCATGCAGGGCGGCGACGCTCAGCGTGTTGATCCCGTCCACCACCGCCCCTTCCGCCCCGTTGGCCTCGGGGACCAGATAGTAGGCCAGGCCCGCGTTCCGGGCGGCCAGGGCAATGGGCAGGATGCCCGGCGTGGGCCGCAGGCCGCCATCCAGGGAAAGCTCCCCGGTGACGCAGGTCCGGTTGAGGATTTCCGCATTGATCAGGCCGGTGGAGGCCAGGATGCCGAGGGCGATGGGCAGGTCAAAGCCGGTGCCTGATTTTTTGAGATCGGCCGGGGCGAGGTTTACGGTGATGCGGCGATTGGGGAAATCATAGCCGCTGTTCTTGATGGCCGCCTTGACCCGGTCCTTGCTTTCCCGCACCGCGCCTTCGGCAAGGCCGACAATGGTGAAAGTCGGCAAGCCCATGGCGATATCCACCTCCACGTCAACGAGATGTCCGTCAACGCCCAACACCGTTCCGCTGATAACCTTGGCAAGCATGGCTGGCTCCGGGGTAACTATTCAGCCGCACTGCCTCATTGCATGGGCTGGCAGATGAAAAAAAGAACTCAGAAGTAAGAGTACACAATTGGTCAGGGTTTTCCAAGGCCAGGTTTGCGCATGATTGCAGGGCAACTACCCCTCGTAAAAGATGTGACTGGCGGTACCGGATTTCTTGGCCTGATACATGGCCTTGTCGGCCTTATGGAGCAGGGCGTCAATCTCCCGGTCATCGTCGGGATAGATGCTGATGCCGACGCTGGCCATGACGGTGAACCGGCTCTCGTGGAAGAGGATCGGTTCGGCCAAGGCGGCGATGATTTTTTTGGCGACATTGTTCACCGCGGTTTTGCTGGAAATATCATGGAGAATCACCACGAATTCATCCCCGCCCATGCGGGCGACCGTGTCGGAGTCGCGCAGCAGCGCGCGCAGTCTGGAGGCGACTTCCTTGAGGACGGCGTCGCCGGCCAGGTGGCCGTGTGCGTCATTGATCTGCTTGAATTTGTCCAGATCCACATAGAGAAGGGCGATTTTTTTGCGGTGCCGCTGGCTTAGAATCATGGCCTGGGCCAGGCGGTCCGGGAAAATATGCCTGTTGACCAGGCCGGTGAGGGGGTCATGGTGGGCCAGGTGGGCGATGTGGTCTAAAGCCATTTTCTTTTGCGCGGCAAGGGCGAAAAGGGAGGCGAACTGTTCAACGGTGTCGAGGTCCCTTTTTTCATAATTGCGGGGGCTTTCGGCCACGGTGATGATGCCGAGAAACTCGCTGTTGACCATGGCCGGAACCGCCAGGAGGCGGGTAATGGCGGTGGGGCCGTCGGCAATGCCCTTTGCCCTGTAGTCGGTGAGCGGCGAGTTTGACAGGATGGAAGTTTTATTTTCCAGAACCCAGTTGACCAGGCCCTGGGGGGCGTGAACAAAGAGACCGCCTTCTTCGTGCATGGGGCATATGGCCTGGATCTCCGGGGAAAAAGCCATGGCCATCAGGTTGGTTGTTTTCTGGTCCACCAGGTCGATGATTCCGTGTTTGCTCCCGGTCAGGATCAGAATCTCTTCCAGCAGGGCGGCGGAAATGTCCTTCAGGGAATCGGAGGAGATAATCATCCGGGAGATTCTGGCCACGGCCCCGTTCATGGCCGATTCGGCGGCCAGCTTGTTTTCCGCCTGCTTCTTGGCTGTGACATCCTCATAGATGGCGACCACCTCGCCGGAGGGCAGCTTGTACAGGTAATTTTCCCGCCAGCTGGTCAGGCGGTTGTCCTTATACAGGGAAATCGGGTGATATTCCGGTTTGCCGGTCTGCCAGACCCGTTGCAGCACGGCAAGAAGCCCGAATTCCCTGGCGCCGGGAAAGACCTCGAGGAGTGACCTGCCGATGACCTTATCCTTGCGGATTTTTTCGATGCGCTCCGCCGCCCGGTTGAAGTCGACAAAAACGAAATCATTGGCTTCGAGATTTTTCGCCTCATAGACCGCGACCCCGGAACTCATGTTGTTGAACAGCTCCCGGCAGCGTGTTTCGCTGGCCAGCAAGGCCTGTTCCGCCTCGTGCCGTTCGCTGATGTCCTTGGCGATCAGGATTATGGCGGGCTGGCCGTTCTGGCGGAGTTCCAGAAAATGCAGGGCAACCTGTTTGCCGTTCAACAGCGTGGGCGGATCGTCTTCGATGAGCTGGGGCAAAAGCTCCGGGTGCGACAGCAGGCCGGCAATCCTTTCCTGCTCGTCCTCGGCGAAAAGCGAGACAAGGTTCACGGCCAGCAGTTTTTCCTCGGCAAGGCCGCACAGGGCCAGGGCGGCCAGATTGACAAAGATTATGGTGCCGTCCGGGGTCAGCTCGAAAACCGCCTCGGACATATTGTTGATGATGGCTTCGAAATGATTTTTTGAGGAAAGCAGCTCCCGGGTGATGGTCCGGTACTGGATATCCTCCAGATTTGCCACCGGCTCAAGGCCGGCGGAGGAGTGATCCGCCAGGTGGCGGATTACGTCAAGAACATGTTTCTGGATGGATTTGATGGAGCCCTTGGCGATGCAGGCGTTGGCGCCGAACTCTTTGTAATCGACATTATCCTCCGCGGCAATGGCGGAAAGGATAACGATGAAAAGGTCGGCAAACCTGGGGATGCCGCGGATAATCCGGCAGAGCTTGTCGCCGCCGATGTTGGGCATGACCAGATCGACAAAGATGATCTCCGGCGTGTAGACCTCCAGCACGCTGAGGGCTGCCAGGCCATCGCTGGCCGTCATCACCTCGTGGCCTTCCTTTTCCAGGAAATTGGCCAGGAGCTTGAGGATCATCGGGTGGTTGTCCACCAGGAGAATTTTTAAGGTCATGGCCCCCCAGCCTTGGATTTATTGCGGCAACTCTCTATTTTGTATGTGTAAGCGGCTTGCCTGTCAACTGGTATCGTCCGTTCATCAGCCGATGATCCAAATCGCCACCTCTTCCGCCATCAGCAGCACCCGGTCCGAAACCCCCCGGAAGAGGCCCTTGCTGGCCTCCTCTCCCCGGCGGCCCATGACGATGGTGCCGAAATCGTCGATCAGGGCCTGGCGCAGGATCTGGCGGCTGGGGTCGATGCCCATGAAGGTTTCCTTCCAGAATATGCGCTCCTCCGGAAAGCCGCTGTCAAGGAGGAGTTGTTTGGGCGCATGGAAAAGGCTGTCCTCCCTGCGCAGATGCTCTTCGCACCACGTCTCGCCCCAGACGGCATAGAAATCCTTGGGTTCGATCTTGGGATGGCTGCCCAGCAGCGCTTTTGAATAAAAGAGGGTCACTTCGGCGTAGGGATTGCCGGCCAGGATAAAGGCCAGATGGTCAATGGCTTTGAGGGAATGGCAGGTGCCGTCCACCGGCACCAGGAATTTACGGGAGTTGACCTGACCGTCGATGATCCACAGCGGGACATCATGGCATTTTTCCAGGATGGTTGCGGAAACACTGCCCATGATCATCTTCTCCAGTTTGCCGATGCCCCGGCGGCCGATGAGCAGGGCGTCGTATTTCCCCTGGCGGGCCTCATGGATGATGTCTTGGGCCACGCTCCGCTGGGAGAGCCGGACAGAGGTGTGCACCTGTTCCTCGGCAATGCCGAGCCGCTTGAGGGTGTCGGTGGCCTGGAGCATGTATTTTTTTTGGGTGGCCAGCAGGTTGCGGGTGGCCGGGCTTACGGTATTGAGCAGTTCCGCTTCGGTCAGCCAGTCCTTGGCCGCGGAACCGGCGCTGCTTGCCGGAACAAGGGAAAGAAGATGGAAATGAATCTCGGGGAGTTGCTGGAAAAGCTGGCCGAGGTAGCGGAGGGAATGGGTGCTGTACGGTGAGCCGTCAACGGCGATGAGGATTTTTTTCAGCATGCGCGGCCTCCTTGTGCCATGGTCCTGAGTAAAGGGTATCAAACCTGGCCGGCAGAGGCAATCGCCATGGATAAAAAAACGGGATGGGCAAGGCCATCAATCAAGATCGTTGTGGTAGCTGCACGGGGCGCCGAGATAGTTTGTCAGGGTTACGGTTTTGCCAAGGGTGGTGAGGTAGCCGGGGGTAAGGGGGATCTTGCCCGCGCCGCCCGGGGCGTCAATGGCGAAGGTCGGCACGGCCAGGCCGGAGGTGTGGCCGATCAGGGATTGCATGATCCCCAGGCCCGTCTCCACCCTGGTTCGGAAGTGGTTGGTGCCTTGGGTCATGTCCGCCTGGAAGAGATAGTAAGGCTTTACCCGGATCATGAGCAGCCCGTGCATGAGCTTGGCAATGGTGGCAACGTTGTCGTTGACGCCTTTGAGCAGAACGGTCTGGTTGCCCAGGGGGATTCCGGCTCCGGCCAGGCGGGCGCAGGCCTTGGCCGCCTCGGGGGTTATCTCGTCGGGGTGGTTGAAATGGGTGTTGATGTAGAGCGGGTGATAGCGTTTGAGGATACCGGCCAGCCGGGTGGTGATCCGCATGGGCAGGGTGCAGGGAACCCGGCTGCCGATGCGGATGATCTGGATCGAGGGGATGGCCCGCAGGTTATCCAGCAGCCAGGCCAGGGTCTCGTCGCTCAGCAGCAGCGGATCGCCGCCGGAAATGAGAACATCGCGGATCTGTTTGTTTTTGCGCAGATAGGTAAAGGCCGCCTCCATGGTTTCCCGGTTGACCAGCATGCGGCTGGTGCCCACCTTTCTTTTTCTGGTGCAGAACCGGCAGTACATGGCGCATTGATTGGCCACCAGAAAGAGGACCCGGTCCGGATAGGTGTGCACCAGGTTCGGTACCGGCGAGCGGTTTTCCTCGTCCAGGGGGTCGGCAAGGCAGATTTCGTCCTCCAGCTCCAGCGGGTCGGGCACCGCCTGCCGCCAGATAGGATCGCCCGGAGTCTTGATCAGCCCCAGGTAATAGGGGTTGATCCGCATGGGGAACCGTTCGCTCACGGCCTTCAGCGCCGAACAATCGCAGTCGAAATACCGGCCCAGCTGTTCGGGGGTGGTTATGCTGCGGGCCAGCAGGTTTTTCCAGTGTGTCATCGGCAAAATCCGGTAAGCAAGGAGAAGAAAACAGCGGCAGAAAGCCTGGGAGCCGTTACGAAATAACCGCTGTTTCCCGGATCGTTTCGTCCCGGCTCATTATGCCGTTTTTGCCGCCAAAAAGAAGAACTTATTTTGCTACACCGACTTACCCTGGATCGGGTGGCGGTGCAATGGGCCTTTACCGCAAAGAGGGCGCCGCTTCAAGATATTTTGCGCACGCGTTAAGGGGGTTGTCTTCCAAAAAAAATCGGTTTGAGAAAAGTACTGGTCAGGGTGGCGGCGGAAGTGGTAAGAAATGAAGTTGGTCTTGCCGCCGGAAAACGATGGTCAGGTTTTTTGAATGCAACGCAGCAGAATCTCAGCCCAGGAAGCGTACCATGCCGCAAAACAGTTTCCGTTTTCAGTACGATCCCTATGGCAACACCCAGGTGATCGAGGTCTTCAGCCGCTGGCTCGGGGTGTATGACAACCAGTTCACCAACAAGGGCACCGCCTTTAGCAGGGAGGAGCGGGATCAGCTCCAGCTGGAAGGCACCCTGCCGCCCAGCATCCGCACCCTGGAGCAGCAGGTGGACAACTGTCTGGAAGTGCTGGCGGGTAAAGCCGGCGACTTGGAGCAGTTTGTCTATCTGCGCTCCCTCTACGACCGGAATGTGACCCTGGCCCATGCCGTGATCGCCAGCGATATTGAGCGCTTCATGCGCATCATCTATACGCCCACGGTGGGCGAGGCCTGCCGCCAGTACTCTTCCATGTTCCGCAAGGCAAACGGCCTGCATTTTTTTCCCGGCAACATCGACCGGGCCGAGGAGATTCTGGGCCGGTTCAAATCCAGGCAGATCCGGGTGGCGGTGGTCACCGACAATCAGGGCATTCTCGGCATCGGCGATCAGGGAGTGGGCGGAATCTCCATCTGTCTGGGCAAGCTGATGCTCTACACCCAGGGAGCCGGGGTGGCGCCTTGGCATTGCCTGCCCATCTCGCTCGATGTGGGGACGGACAACGCCGCGCTCTTGAACGATCCCAACTACCTTGGCTGGTGGCATCCCCGTCTGGTCGGGGAGGAGTATCTCGGCTTTGTCCGGCGGTTTGCCAAGGCGTTCAAGGCGGTGTTTCCTCAAGCCCTGTGCCAGTGGGAGGATTTTTCCAAGCAGAACGCCTTTGCCATCCGCGATACCTATCTGCATGATCTGGTTTCGTTCAATGACGATATCCAGGGCACCGGAGCCGTGGTCCTGGCGGCGTTGCATTCCGCCATGAAGATCAAGAAGGAATTGCTTACCAAACAGGTCTATTTGATTTATGGCGCGGGCGCGGGCGGGGTCGGCATTGCCGAACAGCTCGAGACCGCGCTTGTCGAGGGAGGGCTTGGCCCGGAAGAGGCGAGGGCCCGAATCTTCACCGTGGACAGCAAGGGGCTGGTGACCACCGAGCGCGAGCTTGCACCATACAAGCAGAAGTTTGCCAAGGACCCGGCCGCCCTGGACTGGTACGCGGCGAAAACGGACGGCAGCCTGTTGAACGTGATCCAGAAGGCCCGGGTTACGGTGCTGATCGGCACCTCGGGCCAGCCCGGCGCTTTCAGCAGGTATATTGTCCAAGCCATGCAGGGCAACAGCCGACGGCCGGTCATTCTGCCGCTCAGCAATCCCACGGCCCAGGCCGAGGCGCATCCCGCCGATATCCATAAATGGACCTCCGGCAGCGCCTTGGTCGCCACGGGCAGCCCCTTTGCGCCGGTGGTCATCGGGGGAATGCCGGTCAGGGCCGGGCAGTGCAATAATGTGTTTATCTTTCCGGGGGTGGGGCTGGGGGTCATGGCCTCGGGCGCGCAGGAGGTGCTGCCCCAGTTTTTTACCGCCGCGGCCCAGGCAGTGGCCGGGCAGGTGGAGGCAGCGGACCTCAAGAAGGGCATCCTTTTGCCCTCGGTGGCCCGGCTGCGCGAGGTGAGTCTGGCCGTGGCCTTGGCCGTGGGGGAAACGGCCATCGGCCGGGGGGTGGCCAAGCCCTGTGTGTACAGCAGCTACCAGCATGATTACAAGCGGGAACGGTTGCAGCGCCTGGTGGAGATGATGGGCTGGCAGCCCCGCTATCTGCCGATTGTGCCCCGCTGATTCCCGGGGCTCAGAGAAGACCCTTATCTTTCCAGAATCTGATGGCGCCGGGATGCATGGGGATGACGACCCACCTGGCCCCGGAGCGCCGGGTCATGCCTTTCAGGACGGGAATCTTTCGTCCCATATGGCGCAACCCTTTTTTGTTGTAGATGGCGGCTAGCAGGCGGTAGACCACCTCGTCCGGCACCTCGGCGCCGGCTACCCAGAGGGTGGAATCCTGGAAGGACCGGGTGGTGTGGTTTACTCCCCGATAGGTTCCGGCAGGCAGGGTGCGGGGAGTGAAATAGGGGTATTTTTTGTAGAAGCCGCTGGTCCTTGCTTCGGCATCGAGATTGAGCAGATCGATCTTGGTGGTTCGGGCGGCCAGGTTGATGGCGCTATTTGGGAAAGCGGTAAACAACCAGAAGGCATCAAGCTGTCTGTTGGCAAAGGCGATGGCAACCTCATTGTAGCCGATATGGACCGGGATGATGGCGTCCCAGACCCCCAGATGCCTGAAAAAAAGTTCGCAGTTGGCAAAAGAGCCTGACCCCGGGGTGCCGACCCCCACCCTTTTCCCCTTGAGATCCTTGACGCTTTTTATTCCCGAGCCCTTGCGGACCACGAGCTGAGCCGGGGCGCCGTAAAGGGAGGCCACCGCCAGGACCTTGTCATAGGGGGTGCTGTCGTCTTGCAGCAGCCCGTTCCGGCCAAGGTAGGCATGGCCGGAGTAGACCAGGCTGAAATTGGCTTGACCGGCATGGACTTCGCGCAGGTTCTCCAGGGAGCCTGCGGATGGCCGGGCCTTGATGCGCAAGGCCGAGAGGGCTTTGCTCCCCCGGTATGTCTCGATGGCTTCGGCCACCTGCTGGAAGGTGCCCCCGGCCGGACCGCCCAGGAAGACGATGTTTTTTTGAAGGGCAAGGGCTGGAGGGGCAGGGGAAAGAACCAGGAGCAGGGCCAGAGAGAAGACCAGCAGTGCAAAGCGGGTAGTTTTTTTTGTCATGGGAAGGCTCTCTGTTGAGAAGGTGGGCGTCTCGGTAACGTCGGCCAGGGTGTGCTCGTCAACGAGTTGCGTTGATGCACGCCGGTCTTGTTATCCTGCCAAAAGAGTACCGCTCTTTTTCGGTCGGCGCAATATGGATGGTCTCGCAAAAGAGGAAAATCTGATTATCATTAATCTTCAGCCAGTTCTTTAGCGTCATTCCCGCGCAGGCGGGAATCCAGGCGATCGGGCTAATTTTTCTGGATTCCCGCCTGCGCGGGAATGACGGCGGTTATGTTAGTGAAAAATAAAAAAACGTGATTTATCAACCATTTGCCCTGTCTGTCTTGAGTGTTGGCTGAAGTTGGGTGGTAATCAGAAAGGAGAAAGAGGGGCCACGTAATAACTGTTGTAATCGTGGTTTTTTCGTAAAGACAACAATATCTGGGAGAAACATCCCTGTGGGAAAGCGATTGGGAGAAATATGAGTATTTTTGAAATTGCCATGTTGATCTGTTTCGGCGCGGCCTGGCCCTTTTCCCTGTACCGATCCTACCGCTCCCGGACCAATGCCGGCAAGAGCCTCTTTTTTTTGGGGGTGGTGTTTCTGGGGTATGTCTCCGGAATCCTGCACAAGATATTTTTCAGCCCTGATCCGGTGATCGGTCTGTACATCCTGAACGGGATCATGGTGGCGGGAGACATCCTCCTCTATTTCCGGAACCGGAGGATTGCCCGGTTCGGTGGCTGAAGGGAGGCGCCGGGAGCCAGGGGAAATCACTCTTCCGCGGTTACAGCTCCAGCTGGACGCCGACCTCGATGACCTGATCCGAGGGGATGTCGAAAAACGCGGCGGCATCCATGGCGTTGCGGGCCAGAAAGAGGAAAAGGTGCGAGCGCCAGCGCCACATCTCCGGGTGTTCACTGATGGAGAGTTTCTCCCGGCCCAGGAAAAAGCTGGCCTCTTTCATGTCCAGGTTCATCCCTTTGCTGCGGGAGAGGGCGAAGATGGTGTCGATGTTCGGCTCTTCCATGAAGCCGTAGTGGGCAATGATGCGGTAGAGGCCCGCGCCCAGTTTTTCAGCCTCGATTTTCTCGAAATTCGGCACCCGGGGGATCTCCTCGGTGCGGATGTTGAGAAAAACCACCTCCGAGTGCAGGATCTTGTTGTGCTTCAGATTGTGCATCAGCGCGGCGGGGACAATATCATGGCCCCGGGTCAGGAACACGGCTTGGCCGGTGATCCGCTGCGGGGGATTTTTGGCCAGCATCGCCTTGAATTCTTCCAGTCTCGGGGTCAGGTTTCGCATCCTCTTGCCGAGAATTTCCCGGCCCTGTTCCCAGGTCAGCATGATGAGAAAAAAGAAGCCGCCAATGGCCAGGGCAAACCAGGCGCCATGGAAAATCTTGCTCATGTTCGCCCCGAAGAAGGGGAGATCAACCACAAAGAAAAGGGCAGTGAGCAGGCCGGCTGCCAGCGGGTTCCAGTTCCAGCGTTTGCTGGCGGCCACAAAAAAGAGGGTGGTGGTGATCAGCATGGTGGCGCTCACCGCCACGCCATAGGCGGCGGCCAGCTTGCTTGACGATTGAAAGCCCAAGACCAGACCGATGGTGCAGAGCATCAGGGCCCAGTTCACCGGCCCCACGTAAATCTGGCCGATATGGGCGGACGAGGTGTGGGTGATCCGCATTCGGGGGAGGTATCCCAGTTGAATCGCCTGGCGGGTAAGGGAAAAGGAGCCGGTGATCACGGCCTGGGAGGCGATGATGGTGGCGCAAGTGGCCAGGAGGACCATGGGGATCATGGCCCAGTCCGAGACCAGGGCGTAGAAGGGGTGATATGCCTCTTCCGGCCTGGCGAGCAGGAGGGCGCCCTGGCCAAAATAGTTGAGAACCAGCGCCGGAAAGGCGATCAGGAACCAGACCAGCTGGATGGGTCGTTTGCCGAAGTGGCCCATGTCGGCATAGATTGCCTCGGCCCCGGTAACGACCAGGAAAATAGCACCCAGCACGACGAAGCCGTGCATCCTGTTTTCAAGCAGGAAGCTGATGCCGTGCCAGGGGAAAACAGCGGCCAGAACCTCCGGGCATTTCACGATCTGGGCAATGCCGAGAACAGCAAGCGTACCGAACCAGAGGAGCATGATCGGTCCGAACATGCGGCCCACCTTGGCGGTGCCCCGTTTCTGCAGCAGAAAGAGCCCGGCCAGGATGGCAATGGTGACCGGGATGATATAGGGTTCCAGCAACGGGGTGATATTCTGCACCCCCTCAACGGCGCTTAATACCGAGATGGCCGGGGTGATCATGCCGTCGCCGTACATCAGGCAGGCGGCAAAAAGCCCGATCCCCACCAGGGTCCATTGGGGGGTGCGCGGTTTGACGTTTTTGGGTTTGATCAGGGCGGTGAGGGCCAGAACCCCGCCTTCGCCTTCGTTGTCCGCCCGGAGGATGAAGCCGAGGTATTTGAAGCTGACAATGAGCAGCAACGCCCAGAAGATGAGGGACAATACGCCGAGCACGTTGTCGGCGGAGGCCGCGATGCCGTACTGGCCGTGAAAACATTCCCGCATGGCGTAGAGGGGGCTGGTGCCGATATCGCCGAAGACAACGCCCAAGGCCGCCAACGACAGCGTGGTCAGTTGTGTGCCGTGTATTTCCTTGGATGGGATGTTCATGCCGTATTTTTCCTTTGCGTATCAATAAATCGCCACTATTGGCGATTGTCCGCAAAAGAGCAACAAAAAAACACCGTTTCGCCCCCTTCCGCGCTTTGCCTTGGCGGCTTTCAATGCTATGCTTGTGGCATCGGGTTTCAGGCCAAGGGAGAGCGAAAAAAATGTGTGGCAATGGGCGCACGCTTTCCGATTTGGAAGAGCCGGAGCGGAATAAGAGGAGTCCCCGCATGTCCGATGGATACACCGCCATCTTAGCTCTCTTTACCCTCGTGGCGATTATTACCTTTTTTCTGGTCAGGGTGAGCAGATCCAAGGAGTTGCGCGATGAAGAGGGGGATGACCGCAAGAGGGGATTTTTCGGACGGTTTCAGCGCCAGGACGATTTTTTTGTGGTCGACGCAACCGGCAAGACCATTCTCATGCAGGCGGCTGCCCAGGGGTTTGCGGAAGGGATCGATCATGTTCTGGTCAAGGCCAGTGTCGAAGCGGTCAACTCCGCCACGGATGACGGCACCACCGCGCTCCACTGCGCCATCGCTCCGGGCAATCCGGCCATTGTTTCCAGGCTGTTGGATTTTGGCGCTCAGCCCAATGTCGCCGACCATGACGGCAGGACGCCGCTCTGGCTTGCG